>JAIRPX010000143.1 GCA_031256775.1 Dysgonamonadaceae bacterium | reverse complement strand
TGCAAAACCTTGTGTTTTGCGAGAAAGCAGCGTAGCTGCGACATCTTTTTTAACAGCAAATTAATTCATAAACATGAAATGAATAAAAATTAAGGTATCGCAGCTACGCTGCTCTGTTTATATTCCGTACATATTTACCGTGTGCTTACGCACACGGCTACAAAGATACTGGCGCTACGCGCCTTCTCGCAAAACACAAGGTTTTGTAGATGATCCCACGAAAGCTGCGCCAGCCAATTCATAATTCATAATTCTCAATTCATAATTCCTATCACTTTTCTCGTTCATCGCATAATAAATCAGTCAAATATATAAAAATACTTTAATTTTTTTTCTATTTCAAAGGGATTCACTATTTTTGCACCCAAATATACGAATATGAAATCTATTTGGATTTATTTTCCTGTTATAATTATTTTATTCATCTCGTGCGGCGAATACAACAAAGTGTTGAAAAATCCCGACACAATGGTTAGATACGAATATGCAAAAAAGTATTTTGATAAAGGGAAATTCAGTCGTTCCGCCACTTTGCTACAGGATATTGTTCCTGTGATGCGCGGCTCTTCCTACGAAGAAGAAGCCTTATACCTTTTAGCTCAGAGTTATTACGGGATGAAAGATTATACTACTGCATCAGAGTATTTTAAAACATATTATACCCGTTATCAGCGGGGCGAATATACAGAGCTGGCGCGTTATTATTCAGCCTACGGTTTATATATGGACTCGCCCGACCCACGCCTTGACCAAACTGACACCTATAAATCAATGCAGCAATTTCAAGATTTCCTTGAACTTTATCCACAGAGCGACAAAAAGGAAGACGTTCAGAAAATACTGTACGAATTGCAGGAAAAGTTGGCTCTCAAAGAGTTAATGGCAGCTCGCCTCTATTATAATTTAGGTGATTACATCTATTACCCGTTTCCAGGAGGAAATTATCTCTCCTGCGTAATCACGGCACGGAACGCAATACGCTCATATCCGTTTTCTAAATACAGGGAAGAATTTATGTATTACGCTTTTAAGTCAAAATATGAAATGGCTGTACAAAGCGTAGAAGACAAGAAAGATTTCAGGTACCGCGATGTAATCGACGAGTATTATTCATACATAAATGATTATCCAACAGGCAAATACATCAAAGAAATAAAGAATCTTTACGAAAAAATAAATAAAGAATTGAATAATTAACGGTAATATAAAATTATGGATTATAAAAAAACAACAGCTCCTGCAAATACTGTTACTCGCGATATGATCGGTATGGCAGAAGAAACAGGAAATATCTATGAAATGGTGCGTATAATTGGAAAGCGCGCCAATGAAATATCTGTTGAAATTAAACACAATTTGGAACATAAACTGCATGAATTTTCGTCCTATACCGACAGTTTGGAAGAAATTTTCGAAAACAGGGAACAAATTGAAGTATCTCGATATTTTGAACGACTTCCAAAGCCGTCTTTGATTGCTATTCAAGAATTTGTCGATCATCAGATTTACTATCGCAACCCGTCAAAAGAAAAAGATAAATTAGAAGAATTATGATTCAGCGTATTCAATCAGTATATTTGTTACTTATCTCCGGTTTAATGCTGGCAGTATCTTTTTTGCCTGCCGCATCTTTGGGAAGAGAAGGAGATGTTGTTGTCATGCGTTTATCGGTAGAATGTATCTCAACCGCAGTACTGGCTTTGGTAGCCCTGTTTTTATATAAAAACAGGAAACAACAGCTTACAATTTGTTTTGTAATACTGGGTATATTAGCTTTATCTTACCTTATAATTCTGTTTGATTTATGGTTGCCCAGTCACAACATTATAGAATTTAAGCCGGCAATTGTATTTCCCCTGTTTGCAATTATTTTGGATGCTCTGGCTATTTTTGCCATACAAAAAGATGAAAAACTGGTACATTCAGCCGACAGGTTACGGTAATTATCTGTCGTGAGAAATAAAAACCTTGTCTTTGTCTGGACAGGAATTGCAAGTATCGTTTTTATTCTTCTATTATGCAATTTACTGCATGGCGATGCGCAAGTTCCTGCACCGCAGGTAGTAAATATCCTTATAGGTAAAGGCGCAGAAAAGGCTGCATGGGAAAACATCGTTTTGTACTCGCGTTTTCCGCAAGCCATTACAGCCTTACTGACAGGAGCAGCATTAGCCGTATGCGGTTTAATGTTGCAAACTCTTTTTCGCAATCCTTTAGCCGGACCTTCTATTCTTGGCGTCAGCAATGGCGCAGATCTGGGAGCGGCAGTAGCGATATTGTATTCAGGAGGGGTAGTTGGAAGCGGCTTATCTGTTCTGTTTGCTGCTTTTACAGGATCAATGACAGTACTGATGCTTATTGTATATTTTTCCGGCAAAATCAGGAGCAATACATTGATATTGATTGTAGGCATGATGATTGGCTATCTTGCATCTTCCATTGTTGCCATACTTCATTCATTTGCTTCATCCGAAAATATCCGTTTTTATGTACTTTGGGGAATGGGAAGTTTCTCCAATGTCACGGTTCAGCAACTTCCACTTTATTCTATTCTCATTGGGTTCGGACTGCTGGGTTCCATTTTGTTAATTAAACCGCTAAATATTTTGTTATTAGGCGAAAACTATGCTTTCAACATGGGCATTCCTGTGCGGCGCATACGCTTATTGATTCTTCTATGTACCAGTCTGTTAACAGCGATAGCAACAGCTTTTTGCGGTCCGGTAAGTTTTATTGGTTTGGCAGTTCCGCACCTGGCGCGAATGATTTTAAGAACATCTAATCAGCGGGTATTATTGCCTGCAACACTTTTGTTTGGGTCAGCCGTAGCCCTGCTTTGCAATTTGGCAACACATATTTCTTTTGGCGCAGGTTTACTTCCGTTGAATGCTGCGACTTCACTTACAGGCGCGCCAATCATTATTTATGTTATTATGAATAAGAAAAATACATCTTATTTTAATTAAATTTTCAAATCAATCACCCGTTCCACTTTGATTTGTTCCAAAAAATACAGATCGTGCGAAACGACGATAAGTGTTCCCTGATAGTCGTTAATTGCTGTTGACAAAACTTCAACGCTTTGAATATCAATATTATTTGTCGGTTCGTCCAAAACAATAATATCAGGCGAATGTTGAGCAATAGTGAGGCAGCAAAGCAACAATCGCATTTTTTCGCCGCCGCTCAAAACAGAGCAAGGTTTGTTCCAAAAGTCTTTTGAGAAAAGAAAACGGTTAAGGCGTATTTTTACCTCATGCTCCTGCAAAGCCTTATCATTAAATATCTGCGATTGTTGATAAACTGATAAATCATTGTTAATCAATGAATAATCCTGGTCGATATAAACACTTTTGTTTTCGGATCGATAAATTTCGCCCGTATCAGGTTGTAAATTACCCAAAATCAATTTCAGTAACGTAGTTTTTCCTGAACCGTTTTTGCCTTTTATGGCAATTCTTTCACCGCTAATGATTTGAAAATCAAGATTTTTATTCCAAAGCGACTTTTCGTTGTATTTAAAATTGACGTTTTTTATGTTCACTAAAATTTTCCCACTGTGCAATTTTGAATTGTCAAAATCGAATTTCATTTTGTCGCTGTCGGGAATTTGACTCTGTAAATCATTTAATTCCTGCGAAATTAAATTGATTTTATCAGCATGAACACCTTTCAAGTGTGCCGTACTGTTTTCGGCGTTATTTTTCCTTTTGCCAGCCAGAATTGGAGGCAAGCCGCCTTTTGCCGTGTTTTTTTTGCCTTGTGATTCTCTTTTCTGCTGGCGTTCAATGTTTTCCTGCTCTACCTGCTTCGCCTTCCGCAACGATTTTTGCTTCTCTTCAAAATTGCAGATAAGCGCTTCATGTTCAATGGTTTTATGTTCACTGTAAAAATCATAATTACCGCCGTAAATTTTAATTCCACGCATGTTCAATTCGCACATTTTATCAAGTTTATTGAGCAAAGTCCGGTCGTGGCTGACAACCGCAATCGTACAGGAAGTTTCTGAAACAAAACGATATAGCAATTCTCTGGCGTTCAAGTCCAAATGGTTGGTTGGCTCATCCAAAAGCACAATTTCCGGATTCCTGATTTTAATTCCGGCAAGAAAAACTTTGGTTTTCTGTCCACCGCTCAAAGTTTTCATTTTCGTGGTAAGAGCATATCTGCCTAATTCCCAATAATCTAACGCTTCATTACAGCGTTCTTCTATCATCCAGTCGTCACTTAGAACTGATAAATTCTCATCTGAAACATTTCCTGACAAAATTTCAGATAAGGCGTTTAATTTTTCATCTATTCCAATTGCTTGCGCAACGGTTAAATCGTCAAACTGCCCTATAATTTGGGGCACATAATAAGGAACGGAAGATATTGTTACTGAGCCATTTGAACAATGAAGCTGTCCTGCAATTATTCTCAATAAAGTAGATTTGCCAACGCCATTATTGCCAATAATCGCAATTTTTTCCCTGTTAGCAATTGACAGATTAACATTGTTGAACAACAATTCTCCGTCAGCGTGTATATAACTGATATTTTGTAAAATAAACATAATTTCTTTTTCTTTTAAAAATTGACACAAAACGAGTTGCCTGCTTAGCAAGCATATTGAAGCTTATGATAAGTTTCTGAATTTTTACAGGTCTAAAGAAATTATATTCTACATTTCGAATTCTTTTTAATTCGAGTACAAAGGTACAAAACAAATATTAAAAATCCTATACTTAGATGAACTAAACACGTAATAGGAATTAGGAATTAGGAATTGGCTGACGCAACTTTCGTGTCTTCACGCCAGCAATCGTTTCTCATTTCCACTATCTCGTTCCCCGTCATTGCGAGCGTTAGCAAAGCAATCCAGAGACACGATAAATGAGGACACGTGTAGCGTTGTCTGCTTTCCCCACACGCTAAAAGCATACGGTCTGCTCAATGTCCTGAAAGGACAAAATTTTCATAACTGTGTAGGCGATCTATAGCTTTGCCTGCGGTTATTCAATGATAAAGTTCTGCCTTTGCAGGCAGTTGTTTATTACATTCTTACTGCCGCAGGCAACGCTACGCTCGCCTGCGGTTAATGAAAATCAAGCCCATTCGGGCTAAAAAACAGACACCTATCTGCTGTCCTGCAAGGACTGTATTTTATCATACTTTGCACGGAATTAAACCGCGTAAAGTATGGGAGTTAGACGAAGTTAAAGGAATGGAGAATGGAAGTTAGACGAATGGAGAATAGAAGAAGTTATACTTTGCAAGGCATGGTTTTGTGCAACGTAATTGCGAAGGCGAAGCCTGAAGCAATCCAGAATTTACTTATCATTTTCCAGTTATCAGTTTCCAGTTATTAGTTTTTTACTGGATTGATTCGCTACGCTCGCAATGACGTTACACAAAACCTGTGCTGAACAAAAGCAGCGTAGCTGCGACATCTTTGTAGCCGTGTGCGTAAGCGCACGGTTGGAAAACACAGACCTATCCCTGAGCAGCGTAGCTGCGACATCTTTTTTAACAGAAAATTAATTCATAAACATGAAATGAATAAAAATTAAGGTATCGCAGCTACGCTGCTCCGTCTAAATTCCCTACATCTCTACCGTGCGCTTACGCATACGGCTACAAAGATAAAGGTGCTACGCGCCTTCTCGCAAAACACAAGGTTTTACAGATGATCACGTTGGCGCGGCTTTGTAAGCCGTGACTTTTCTGTTTTTTATACATTTTATCGCGGCACGGGGTGCAAACCCGCGACAGCAAATTGTTTTTAGTGCCTCATCATTGCGAGTAATCGGATCAATTTTCACATTTCTGGTGCAGACAAAGCTGCTATTTGCAATTTATATCACTAATAAATCCCAAAACTTAAATAAACAACAAAAAAAGGTGATTATTGGTGCTAATTAAAAAAATATCATTACCTTTGTAACGTAATTTTTATTTTACTATATGAAGATTATTAAATTATTTTATATGAAAAAGATTATTTTCTCATGCTTATTGGTTATTAGCGCTTTTACCTGTTTTGCACAATTAAAAAGCCATGTTGATGAAAGATTTGAACTTACAAGTATTGTTTTCCGTCTGGCTGATGCAAAAGAGTACGTTAACAATAATGTTAA
>JAIRPX010000142.1 GCA_031256775.1 Dysgonamonadaceae bacterium | reverse complement strand
TTGAATGGCATTGTATGTTTCCTTATCGACGTTCAAACCTACGAGGATTCTGATTTTATCAATCTTCTCGAAGGAGTCGTACAACTGATAAAAACCGCTCAAACGGAAATAGCCGACGAGAACATCAAAATATTTTGAATCTTTCAAGGTCGCCTTAAAACGGTCTAACAAGGTGTTGCCGTTATTGTTTGTAAAAAAACCGTGTGTCTGTTGTCATATAAGATATTAAGTAATACAGTCATTCTCTCAGCTTTTTTTGTAAGCCGTTGATTATGAAACAAGTCACCCATCTAACGCGCAAAAATTGTATCCATATTTCTTTTACAGAACTGCTCATGACAAAAGTAGGCAACCACTCTTTGGCATAATTTTCAAAGATTTCCAATTTTGTTATTGTCCCTTTATCAAAAGGCTTACTATGTAAATCTTTTTGTGGCATATCTTTTGCTTTTTAATCTATTATCATTTATTAAACTTCGCTTGCGAAGATACGATTTTTTTCTTGTTTCTACCCACAAAAAAACGCAAAATATGGCTTAAAATAATTTGTAATATTTTTATCCAACATTTAATTTTGTCGAATAAACAAGCATTTATGATTTTTTTTGCGCCAAATATTGCGCCAAACCTTCCGGCGTAGTTTTCCATCGCTCGTGCATCCAAACCCATTGTGTGGGGATTTCACGGATTACTTCTTCCATTTTTTGCGTGTAAATGCGGGTGTTTTCGTACAAGTCAAATTCGTAGTTACCGGTTTCCGTCAAAGGGATTTCGGGCAAAATTGTGAAACGATGGCGATGATTTTCAATACGTTGCATATACATCAGCAATACGGGTGCATGGGTATCTAATGCAATACGGGCAGCGCCGTCGGGGGTATAAGCTTTGCGTCCGAAGAAATCGACGAAAACGCCTTTCACTTTTGTATCCTGATCGATCATGATAATCATACATTCACCTTTCGCCAATGATTCCAATATTTTGTGATAGGATTTTCCGCGTGCAATGTTTTTCATTCCGCGACTTTCGCGTGCATCTATAATAATTTGGTCAATTTTGGGATTAGGCATTGCCTTACTCACAGCTGAGGTTTCGTAACCCAATACAGGCGGCATAATAGCCGATAATTCCCACGAACCGGTGTGCATCATCAGGCAAAGTACGCCTTTGCCGCGATTGTATGCTTCGCGTAAATGTTCTTCACCCACAAAATCAATTACTTTGGAAAACTGTTCACGGGAAGTCCATTTCAACCAATGGATATAATCGGCAAAATTAAGTGCCTGATTCACAAACACTTCCTGGCTCATCTGTTTGATTTCGCGTGGTGTTTTTTCTTTTTCGTAGATTAAAGTTAGATTTTTAATTGTGCGTTCACGTTCTTTCCTGACAACAATGAAAGCGATGCGGGCAAGAAATCCAAATACGGATTGTACCCATAAACGGGGGAGAAAACGAATGGTAGCAGAAAAAAAACGAATAAAAAAAACCAGCACAGGGTATTTGACCCCGCGCCGGATTTTTGTCCAAGTTTCTTTTAATTTCATTTTTTTTATCCGAGAAATCCAAGTAAAACACCGGCAGCTACAGCCGAACCAATTACGCCAGCCACATTTGGTCCCATGGCGTGCATCAACAGATAATTGGTCGAATCGTATTCCAAACCTACAATTTGAGATATTCGAGCCGAATCTGGAACGGCAGAAACTCCGGCATTGCCAATTAACGGATTGATTTTGTTGTCTTTCTTCAAAAATAAATTGAAAAATTTAACGAATAAAACTCCAGCCGCAGTTGCAATTACAAACGATCCAGCTCCTAATGCGAAAATTTTTACTGAATTAAATGTCAAAAATTGCGTTGCCTGAGTGGATGCGCCTACCGTAACTCCAAGCAGGATAGTTACTATGTCGATCATCGGTCCCCTTGCGGTTTCTGCCAGGCGTCGTGTTACGCCCGATTCTTTCAGCAGATTACCAAAGAACAACATTCCCAACAACGGCAAACCTGAAGGTACCAGGAAACATGTTAGCAGCAAGCCAAAAATTGGGAACAGCACTTTTTCCGTCTGCGAAACAACGCGGGGCGGTTTCATACGGATGACACGTTCTTTTTTGTTTGTCAGCAATCTCATGATAGGCGGCTGAATCACAGGCACTAAAGCCATATAGGAATAAGCCGAAATGGCAATAGCCCCCATTAAATTGGGCGCCAGCTTTGATGAAAGGAAGATAGCCGTAGGTCCGTCTGCGCCGCCAATAATACCGATAGCTCCAGCCTGGTTAGGCTCAAATCCCATTGTCAAAGCAATGACATAAGCGCCGAAAATTCCAAATTGAGCTGCTGCTCCAATCAACATCAGTTTCGGATTGGAAATCAAAGCCGAGAAGTCGGTCATGGCTCCGATGCCCAGAAAAATAAGCGGCGGATACCATCCTGATGTAACGCCCTGATACAAAATATTCAAAACAGAGCCTTGCTCGTAAATCCCAAGTTGCAGTCCAGCGTCTTTGAACGGAATATTCCCAATTAAAATACCGAATCCTATAGGAATCAGCAACATGGGTTCAAATTCTTTGGCAATGGCAAGGTATATAAAAATTAAACCTACCAGAAGCATGATTACGTGACCCCATGTGAAATTGGCAAAAGCCGTGTATGTCCAGAAAGTGGCAAGATTATCGCCTAAAAATGATAAAAAATTCATACTTTTATTCGATTATGACCAGATCGGCGCCTTCCAGCACCGAATCGCCTTTATTTACTTTAACTTCTTTCACTATTCCGTCGCGGTCGGCATTGATTACGTTTTCCATTTTCATGGCTTCCAATACCAGCACTTTCTGACCTTTCTTAACAGCGTCGCCAGCTTTAACCGAAATTTCCAGGATAATTCCCGGAAGCGGGGAACGTAATGCCGACGAACCGGAAGTGCTTGGCTGCGGACGGCTTACGGGTGCTACTGTTGTTTGCACCGGACGATTAATAGTAACTACCTGTTTTTTTGTAGGTTTGTTCATCTCTACTTTGTAAGGAGTACCGTTTACTTCTACTTCGGCAATGGTATCCTCAATTCTGTTTATAACTACTTTATAAACATTTCCGTTAATTGTATATTTAAAACTTTTCATTTTGTTGTGTCTGTTATAATTTATTACCGGTTATTTTCTCGGCATTTCTCTTAACGTGTATATTTTTGAACTCCATGGAGAATAATTACGCGCTGTATTTTTGATAGTCAGAATTGTGTTTTCTTCATCGTGAAGTTCTGTAGCTTCGTATATAGCCATAGCGATTGCCGCAAATATATCTCCCGACTGGCGGGTAATATCCTTTGCTTCTTCTCTGGTCATACCCGACGCTTTCATTGCTCGCCGGTGACTCAATACAACTGCCGTATTTCCTATTAGCTTAAAAATCAAAAACAGCATTAACAGTCCAGAGAATACAACTCCCATTGCAGTTAGCGTCATACCTGCGCCAATACTGTCATTTTCTTTAAAATTTTCTATTTTAACATTAGTGTCCAGAATTTTATTATTGGAACTTGGAGTAACGAAGCGTCCTTCATTTTCGTTGAAATATATCCACAACTGGTTTCCGCCTTTATAAGAAGGATTCAACCGCATTTCCTGTTCCAGATCTTTTTGCGCCCAGCCGTCTTCTACCAGACCGTAACTGACGTCAGGTATTTGTCCCGCAGGGACTGTAACCGAATCAATCAGCGTGGCGCCATCCGAATCAAACAGCGCAATAAAGTTGGGACTGTCTGGATTCAAAGTAAAATTCAGATGGAACGTACCGCGTGCAGGTTTGCTGTCAGCCCAGAACAGTATATGTTGGCGAGGACTGATTTTAGTAAGCACATCGCCCTTCGGTACCATATATTTTTTCGGGATTTTAATATCGTCGGTCAAATAACAGCCTGCAATATTAACTGTTCCTGGTGAATTATTGTATATTTCAATCCAGGGATTTTTATTTCCGTAATCGTCGAGGAAATTGTCATCGTTGATTACGAGAATTTCATTAATTTTAAGCGAAGTTGTTAGCTGCGCCTGCAAACCCAGCGCCGCCAGCAATCCGGACAAAACGATTATAAATTTATATTTCATGTTGCTATAATTTATAAATAAATAACTTATAATTTACAGAGGTAAATTATCATGTTTTTTCGGCGGATTTGTCTGTTTTTTCGTTGACAGTTGCTGTAATGCGCGAATTATACGGAAACGAGTGTTTCTCGGTTCGATAACGTCATCAATATAGCCGTATTTGGCGGCATTATATGGATTTGCAAATGTTTTCGTATATTCAAGTTCTTTTTCTGTCAATACTTTTGCAGGATCTTCCGATTCTTTTGCTTCTTTTGCATAAAGCACTTCTACTGCTCCGGCTGCTCCCATCACGGCAATTTCGGCTGTAGGCCATGCGTAATTCATGTCTCCCCTCAATTGCTTGCAGCTCATCACGATATGTGCGCCTCCGTAGGATTTGCGAAGCGTTACTGTCACCTTTGGAATAGTTGCTTCACCGTAGGCATAAAGAAGTTTTGCTCCATGAACTATTACGCCGCCATATTCCTGACCTGTTCCGGGAAGGAATCCTGGAACATCAACCAGCGTGACAATTGGGATATTGAATGCGTCGCAGAAGCGAACAAAACGGGCAGCTTTGCGGGAAGCGTTAATATCCAGCACGCCTGCCAGCGTTTTGGGCTGATTGGCTACGATACCTGTGGAACGTCCGTTGAAACGGGCAAATCCTATAATAATATTTTTGGCATAAGATGCATGGACTTCCAGAAATTCGCCGTCATCGACAATAGCGCCGATTACTTCATACATGTCGTATGGTTTATTCGGACTGTCGGGTATAATTTCGTTGAGAGAATCTTCAAGGCGGTCAATCGGGTCGTTATTTGTCTTTATAGGCGCTTCTTCCAGATTATTCTGAGGAAGATAACTTAATAGCCTGCGAATAAGCGCGATACCTTCATCGCCCGATTCAACGGCAAAATGCGTAACCCCAGAACGGGTAGCATGTACTTCTGCTCCGCCTAACTGTTCCTGTGTTACGTCTTCGCCTGTAACGGTTTTTACTACTTTAGGACCTGTCAGGAACATATAGCTCATACCTTTTGCCATGATTGTAAAATCTGTCAGGGCGGGCGAATAAACGGCGCCGCCTGCGCATGGACCAAAAATCCCTGAAATCTGAGGCACTACTCCCGAAGCCAGGATATTACGCTGGAATATTTCTGCATATCCTGCCAGTGCGTTAACGCCTTCCTGGATACGTGCGCCACCAGAATCGTTCAATCCTACAATGGGTGCGCCCATCATCATCGCCAGATCCATTACCTTGCAGATTTTTTTTGCCATAGTTTCAGACAGCGAACCTCCTATAACAGTGAAATCCTGTGCGAAAAGATAAACTAAGCGTCCTTCGATAGTTCCGTAACCGGTTACAACTCCGTCGCCCAGAAATTTTTTCTTTTCCATACCAAAATTGGTACAGCGATGTTCCAAAAACATATCCAGTTCTTCAAAACTTCCTTCATCAACAAGCATTGTTATTCTTTCGCGGGCTGTATATTTGCCCTGTGCATGTTGCTTTTCGATAGCTTTTTCGCCGCCGCCTAAACGAGCCTGCGCTCTCAGCTCAATAAGTTCTCTTACCTTATCTAATTGATTACTCATAAATTATAAAAAAAAAAATTATGAGTTACGATTTACGATTTACGATTTATGAGTTATTGAGTTCATGCAAATTCACAAAACCTAATAATTCATAATTCATAATTCATAATTCATAACTCTATTGACATAATTCTGTTAATACGCTTCCTGTTGATCTTGGATGTAAAAAGGCTATACTTAAACCTTCGGCGCCGTTGCGCGGGGCTTTGTCGATAAGCGTAACGCCTTTGGATTCGACTTCCGCCAGGGCATTTGCCACATCAGGAACGGCAAAAGCAATATGATGAACGCCTTCGCCTTTCTTTTCGATAAATTTTGCAATTGTAGAATCTTCGCTTGTCGGTTCAAGCAGTTCAATTTTTGTCTGTCCAACCTTGAAAAAGGCTGTTTTCACTTTTTGATCTGCTACTTCTTCTATATTATAGCATTTCAAACCCAAAACGGTTTCATAATAGGGAAGGCTGTTTTCTATACTTTTAACAGCTATCCCAATGTGTTCAATATGTGAAATATCCATCTTGAAATAATATTAGTTTGTTAAATAATACATAAAATAAACTGCAAAGGTACTACTTAAATTTAATAAAAAAACTATTTTGTGGATAATTTCCTGTAAAAATGTCAATCATGTCAATATTTATTTTTATCGACTGTGGTTTATTGAATTTTAGCTGTCGGTTTTTGTATCCTCTGCACGAATTTGAACACGTCTGATTTTCCCGCTGATTGTTTTTGGCAGTTCATCAACAAATTCAATGATGCGGGGATACTTATATGGAGCCGTATTTTTTTTAACATGGTCTTGTATATCTTTAATCAGTTCAGGCGCTGACTTTTCTTTATAGTCGTGGGCAAGAATAATTGTAGCTTTCACAACTTGCCCGCGTATATCATCCGGTACGCCGGTTACAGCACATTCTACAACAGCGGGATGTGTCATCAAGGCGCTTTCGACTTCAAATGGACCTATGCGATAACCCGAACTTTTGATTACGTCGTCGTTTCGTCCGACAAACCAGTAATAACCGTCTTCGTCGCGCCATGCAATATCGCCCGTATGATATACATTATTCCGGTAAACCATATCCGTCAATTCTTTATCGCGATAATAACCCATAAATAATCCAACGGGGACAGAACGGTTGGTACGGAAAATAATTTCTCCGTGTTCGCCTGCTTCTGCGCTTCTTCCATCGGGTGTAATCAAGTCCATGTCGTATGCAGGACTTGGCATTCCCATTGAACCTGGTTTGGGATTCATCCATGGGAAATTAGCAATTGTAACGGTTGTTTCCGTTTGCCCAAATCCTTCCATTAATTTCAATCCTGTAGCTTTATAAAATGTATCGAATACCGACGGATTCAGTGGCTCACCGGCAACTTCGCAATATTTCAGTGCAGAAAGATCATATTGAGAAAGATCTTCCTTGATTAGAAAACGATAAACGGTAGGAGGAGCGCAAAAAGAACTTATTCTATAATCCTGCATGACTTTAAGCAGATCGGACGCTGTGAATTTTTCGTGATCGTAAACAAAAATACAGGCGCCCATTATCCATTGACCATAGAGCTTGCCCCATGCGGCTTTTGCCCAGCCTGTATCAGCCAAAGTCAGATGCAGGCTGTCTTCTTTCAGGTTTTGCCAATAACCGGAAGTTATTATATGCCCTAAGGGATATATATAATTGTGAATAACCATTTTAGGGTTTCCTGTGGTTCCAGATGTAAAATACAAAAGCATAATGTCGCTGTTAGTATTCAAACTGGAAGGTTTAACAAACGCCGGAGCATCTTTTATACCTTTTTTTATATCTAACCACCCAGCCGGAACATCTGGTCCAACAGAAATACGATACTTCAAAGTCGGGGATTCGGGCAAAGCCTCGTCAACATGTTTTGTTACAAGCGTTTCTCCCGTGCCTACAATTGCCTTTATATCTGCCGATTTACACCGGTAAACAATATCTTTTTTAGTTAGCTGATGAGTTGCAGGAATTGCCACTGCCCCTATTTTGTGCAGTGCAAGTATAACAAACCAATACCAGTAACGGCGTTTTAAAATCAACATCACCCTGTCGCCCTTTTCAATTCCTATTGACTGAAAATATGAAGCAACAGCGTCGCTATTTTCTTTCATTTCCCTGAAAGTAAAATCAATATGCTCGCCCTGATCGTTTACCCAGCACAGGGCTTTTTTCTCTGGATTAATTTTTGCCCATTCATCAACTATATCGTAAGCAAAATTAAACTGTTCAGGAACATTTATTTTGAAGTTAGCATTAAAATCTTCTTGATTTTCAAAAATTTGCTGCTTAATGTATTTTTCTACCATTTTTATAAAATTATCGCTAAAAATCTCACGGGTTTATTATCTAATGCTTTCATTCCGTGTGGATAAGATGAATTGAAATATATGCTGTCACCCTGATTTAAAATCAAGTTCTTATTATTTATACTTAGGAATAATCTGCCTTCTAAAATATAATTAAATTCTTCGCCTTCGTGCGAATTGATGTGAATTTCTTCATCATTAGGATCTACCGTAACCTCAAAAGGTTCTGCTTTGGGATGCTTATATCCGCTTGCAAGTGCCTGATATTTGTATGCTTTGTTTCGTTCCGCATAAATTCCTTTTCCATATCGCGTCAGAAAATACGATTTCATGTGCGGCTCTTCTCCTGAAATTAAGGTAGATGTGTCGATATTAAAACTTCGGGCAACATCGAAAAGAAAACTCATAGGAATATCTATCATGCCCGTTTCGTAATCCATGACTTCTTTATGTGTTCTTTTACAATATTTTGCCATTTCTTCGTGAGAAAGGTTTAACGAATCTCGTAAGCCTTTTAACCTCTCGGCAATTTGTTTAATCTGTTCATTCATTGCTGTTATTTCTTTATTTTTGAACATATTTACATGAAAATTCTGTACAAATATACGTAGTTTTTTTTGAAATACACGCTTTTTTATAAACTAATTTTTGCAAGTAAAAATAATTCATAATTTATGGCTCACCCGCAAAACCCTGTATTTATCTGAAAAAAAATCTTAACTTTGTGATTCAAAATATTGAGTTATGTTACAAGATTTCTTAACCCACATTGCATCATTTCAAGTCACAATTTTCCAATCATCAGTAATATTCATTTTTTCAAATTCCGATTTGTGTACTACAAATTTTCGTTTGGAGAACGGACGAGATTTATATCCTAACAGATCATAAACAGCCTGAACTTTGGGATTTGGATCAGATGTCCGTATGCTGAT
>JAIRPX010000102.1 GCA_031256775.1 Dysgonamonadaceae bacterium | reverse complement strand
GGCGCAGTAATGCAGGACGGCTTTATTTTTTCCGATACGATAGCAAATAATATTGCGGTAGGAGAAGAAGACGTCGACAAAAAAAGGCTTTTTCACGCCGTTGAAACCGCTAATATTCGAGAGTTTATCGAAGGACTACCGCTGAAATACAACACAAAAATAGGCATGGAAGGCAACGGCGTGAGTCAGGGACAGCGGCAACGACTGCTTATTGCCCGCGCAGTGTATAAAAATCCCGATTTTCTGTTTTTCGACGAAGCTACAAATGCCTTAGACGCTAATAATGAAAGAATTATAATGGAACGGCTGACCGAATTTTACAAGGGCAAAACGGTAGTAATCGTGGCTCATCGCCTCAGTACGGTACAAAATGCCGATAATATTATTGTTCTGGATAATGGCAAAATTGTAGAAGAGGGTACGCACAAGGAACTGACGGCTAAACGGGGGGCTTATTTTACTTTGGTTAAAAATCAGTTGGAGTTGGGGAGTTAGGCGCGAAGGCGTAAAAGCACGAAGATTGCGCCCGCCAATTCATAATTCATAATTTATAATTTCTGGATTGCTTCGCTAATGCTCGCAATGACGATGCACGCGCTTTCGTGCCTTCGCTTCTTCGTATTTTCATGTGTCTCCATTTATCGTTTTGATTAAATCGCTGACAATGTAGCTTATATCTTTGCGTGACAATTCAGCATTATATACGTATATTGCCTGACTGTAAAAAAAATCACGTTTGGCAAGACTGTCGATGATGAATGATTTTAATTCGTTGGCGTTCTTGTATTTGATTAAGGGTCGTTTTTCTTTGCTTGTTCCGCTCAACCGTTTAGTCAGTTCATCAACACTCATCTTGAGATATATGGTTATCCCTGCATTGTTCATTAATTCCATATTATTGAAAAAGCAGGGGCAACCTCCTCCTGTTGAAATCACAACATCTTCAAACAGAATGATTTCCTGCAGCATCTCTTTTTCTATTTTGCGAAAACCGTCTTCTCCTTTGTCGGCAAAAATTTCAACAATAGATTTACGATACTTGTTTTCAATATAAGTATCTAAATCAATGAATTGCATGTTTAACCGTTTTGCCAGACATTTTCCGATAGTTGTCTTACCGGAACCCATATATCCAATTAAAAATATTTTTTGCATCCGCAAATATAAATGAAATTTTTCATATAAAGCATATTATAAAGATTTATCATATAAATATATGTTTTATACTTTATGCAGTTTAATTTTATGCAACGTCATAATTTATAATTCATAATTCATAATTTATAATTATTCCTGGATTGCTTTAGGCTTCGTATTCGCAATGACGTGCGGCGAAGCAATCCAGAAAATTTTTATTTGTTTGTGTGTAATCTGAAAATTTCATGTAACTTTGCAAGTTGTTGGAAACGCAAATATTATAAGCAATGATATTTATAAATTAAGAAAATATGAACGAACAACCAACTTTTTTGTTTGATTTGGACGGGGTGATTATCAATACAGAGCCTCAATATGATATTTTTTGGAAAAATACAGCTGAAAAATATAAACTTGGCATAGACAATTTCGAAAAAATTATTAAAGGAGCTACTTTGCCATATATCTTTGATAATTATTTTGCTCATTTATCGAAAGAAACGCAACAGGAAATTGCTATTGCAAATCAGGCTTTTGAACTGGAAATGGATATTCTACCCATTCCCGGCGCACTGCTTTTCCTTGAAAATGCGAAAAAAGACGGCATCCGCATGGGATTGGTTACGAGTTCTAACGACCGGAAAATTGATTATGTCTTCAACTGCCTGCCAATCAGTCAATATTTCGATACGATTGTTTCAGCCGACCGTATTACTCGCGGAAAACCCGACCCGATGGCATATCTGTTAGCAGCTCAGGATTTGGGCGTATCGCCGGAATATTGCTATGTTTTTGAAGATTCTTTCAACGGCATAGATTCAGGAAACGCAGCAGGAATGAAAGTTATAGGGCTGTCAACCACGCATCCTGCCGAGAAAATTGCCGAAAAGTGCATAAAAGTGATACCTGATTTTACGGAATTTTTCACAATTTAATTCCCCTCAGCATCTCACGTTTACCAGGCGGACCAGGAAGCCTCTCTACGGTAAAGCCAGAACATTGCATCATCCTGCGTATGTTTCCTTTGGCGCAATAAGTAGTCAGGACGCCATTCAAATTCATGGCTGAAAAAATTTTGTCGAACAGTTCTTGCGACCATACTTCAGGTTGTTTATCTGGGGCAAAAGCGTCGTAATAAACAACGTCATATCTGCCAAGGAAATGATAATCCCTGAAATCGGTTTGAATTTTTTCGATTTGAAAATATGGATTTATTAATTCTGATTTTCCCCATTCCGCCTGGTGAATAGCCTGAAACAGAGGTGAATTTATTGCTTTATAATTCAACTGGTTAATAATTTCCTGTGGTAAAGGATATTTTTCTATTCCAGTATAAAAAACTTTAATGCTATGATATTCAGCTTCTAATGCAGTCAGCAGGGCATTTAATCCTGTTCCAAAACCCATTTCAAGAACATTGATTTCGGTTTTCCCGCATTGCTTTAATCCCGCTTCAATATAAACATGTTTCGATTCCTGAACGGCGCCGTTTACGGAATGATAATGCTCGTCCATTTCCGGCAAAGAAAGTGTATGAGAGCCATCGGCTGTTGTTTCAATGATTATTTTCATACCAGAGCCATTTTTTTTCAGTTTTTTGTTCAAAAAATAATTGATTAAACTTGTGAGCAAAAGTACATGAAATTTTCAGATTACACACAAACAAATAATTATGAATTATAAATTATGAATTATGAATTAGCTGGCGCAGCTTTCGCCTTCGCAATGACGTTGCTTTGTGTTCGTCATTGCGAGCTGTTTACGGCGAAGCAATCCTGAAATTTACATGGGAAAAGTAACGTTTTTTTTAGAAAAACAAATTTATCTGTTTAAAATAACGCAGTTAATCAGTCAATGTCCGAATTTCGGAATAAAATGTCTGAATTTCGTACATATATTTGCGGATTATGTATTAACTTTGCTCCGTTATTAAATAATTCATTTTTATAATCAAATTAAAAAATAAAAAAAATTGCCTATGATAACACGGAGGAGTTTTTTGAAAGCAGGAAGTTTAGGATTGGCTTCCATCACTTTAAGCAGTAGAGAATCGGTTCTGGCAGGAACTGCTTCACTATTGAAACAATCCGCTTATGTTTCCAAACGTCCTGAACTTTCCAAACGGAATTTCACTTCAAAAGCAGTTGAAGAAACAATTGTTCAGGTGAAAAAGCAACTCAAAGATCCCAAACTGGCATGGATGTTTGAAAACTGTTTCCCAAATACTTTGGATACTACTGTTCATTTCCGGATGCAGGACGGTCGCCCCGATACCTTTGTATATACGGGCGATATACATGCAATGTGGCTTCGGGATTCGGCGGCGCAGGTATGGCCTTACCTGAGTCTGATGAAAAACGACGAGCCGTTACGCCTTCTTATTGCAGGCGTTGTGAACAGGCATACAAAATGTATCTTGTTCGACCCGTATGCCAATGCTTTCAACGACGGACCAACCGGAAGCGAATGGGAATCGGACTACACGGAGATGAAACCCGAACTGCATGAGCGCAAATGGGAAATAGATTCCCTGTGCTACACTGTAAGGCTGGCTTATCACTACTGGAAACTTACGAATGACGTATCTGTATTCTCTGCCGACTGGCAAAAAGCTGCAGAACTGATTCTCAAAACATTCAAGGAACAGCAAAGAAAAGACGGTCTGGGAAAATACAAATTTCAGCGAAGAACGGAACGCCAACTCGACACACTCTGTAACGACGGTTACGGTGCGCCGGTTAATCCTGTGGGACTGATTGTTTCGTCGTTCCGTCCGTCAGACGATGCAACAACCCTGAACTTCCTGATTCCGTCTAACCTGTTTGCCGTGACTTCGCTCAGGCAGTTAGCCGAAATTTCTACCAAAGTTACAAAAAACAGTACATTCGCATCGCAGTGTACAGCTTTGGCTGACGAAGTGCAGGCAGCCGTCGACAAATACGCCATTGCCGATCATTTGCATTACGGGAAAATATATACATTCGAGGCAGACGGTTTTGGAAATCAGCTGTTTATGGACGACGCCAACGTGCCGAACCTGCTGGCTTTGCCATATCTTGGCTGTGTTGACAAAAATGATCCGGTGTATCTGAATACGCGGAAGTTTGTATGGAGTTCCGATAACCCCTACTTTTTCAAGGGAAAAGCTGCGGAAGGAATTGGAGGACCTCATATCGGTTTCGATATGATATGGCCTATGAGCCTGATTATGAAAGCCATGACAAGCAACGACGATCAGGAAATCAAATACTGTGTTAAAACCTTGCGCGATGCCGATGGAGAAACAGGTTTCATGCATGAAAGTTTTAATAAGGATAATCCCGAAAAGTTTACGCGCTCGTGGTTTGCATGGGCTAATACTCTGTTCGGAGAACTGCTTCTAAAACTCGTAAATGAAGGAAAAATTCATTTGCTGAATAATTTATAAATGAATATTAATTATTGAAATTGATGTTGTCTAAACTTTTTTGGATAAAAAAAATGAACGTTTTTATGTGACAGTTTTTGGATAAAAAAAATAAAGATTTACTAACTATTAAGTAAACCTTTATTTTCAAGATTGTCGGTAAAATTTTTCTCTAATTTTACCAGGAAGCACAAAATAAATAATTTATAGAAATGTCACATAGTGACAAAATGTTGGTAGAACACGCAACATATTCCCCCTGCTGCGTCCCGTATGGGACGCTATAGGGAGAAGACCAGCCAAATTTTACCGGTATTTTAATCTAATCCGACATGTCTTTTAGCATTAAACCGCTACATTTATTCATTTCGTATTCCTTAATTTCAAATAGGAGATAAATTGGATAATTTAAACGTTCCTTTAATTTATACAAAAGGCTTAAATAAATTCAATATATCATGTATCACAATAAAAAAAGTATTATGTACAATTTAGTGAAAAACAGAAAACTAATGTTTGAAAAATGGTTTTTCTTTTTGCTTGCAGCAGCTTGCCTGACTGCAATGCCTGGAAAACTGAACGCTCAGACGCAAAAGATTACAGTCACCGGTAAAGTGCTGGATCATAGCGGAGAGCCGGTGATTGGCGGTAGCGTCAGTCAAAAGGGAACTTCTGTCGGTACTGTCACAGATATTGACGGGAATTTCACACTGGAAGTTACTTCCGGAGCGACCATTATGGTTAATTATCTTGGATACGCGACGGAAGAAATTATTGTCATGGACGGAACTCCGCTGACAGTAAAGCTTAGAGAAGACGTTCATAAATTGGACGAAGTAGTGGTGATCGGTTATGGAACCCGTCTGAGGAAAAACATCACGGGAGCTATCGACAGGGTAGGAGCGGAAATTTTTGAAGACCGTCCTGTAGCCAATGCTTTGCAGGCTTTGCAGGGAGCATCGGCAAATTTTATTATTCAGCAACGCAACATGAATCCCAACGACAACACCATGAATATCAATGTTCGTGGCGTCAGTACAATGGGGAACAACGATCCGCTGATTGTTATCGACGGACTGATTTCGGAAACCAAATCGCTGAATAATTTGAATCCTGCCGATATAGAATCCGTATCTATACTGAAGGATGCTGGAAGCGCGGCGATTTACGGTTCGAGATCGCAGAACGGCGTTATTTTAGTCACCACAAAACAGGGTTCAAAAAGCGGTAAACCTGTTATAAAGTTTAACGGAATGATAGGGTACGAAGATCCTAAAATCCTCTATCAGCCGGTTAAGGGATGGCAGAACGCCATGTACAGGAATGAAGCCAATATGAACGTGGGAAGTACGCCTGTGTTTACGCCCGAACAAATCCGCGACCTGTATAATCATCAGGACGAGGAATACTGGTATTACAACGAAATCATGAAGTCGGCTTTGCAGCAGACTTATGGATTGAGCATTCAGGGTGGCAATGAATCTACAACATACATGGTTTCAGTAGGTTATTACAACCAGGACAGTAATTTTAAGGGAAATTTCGGAATGGAACGCTACAATTTCCGTACAAACCTGACTGCTGAGTATGGACGTTTCAAACTGACTTCACTGATGGGATACAATCGCCGCATTGAACGCACGGTAGCGGGAGGAACTGGCAACGTGATTATCAATTCATCGCGTATCCCGCCTTATTACTACTACAAATTCAAAGGAGGCGACAAATACCTGATTAATGATGTGATAGGCGATGATAACACTCTTGCAAAATTAGAAAAAGGCGGTTACGAAAACAAGGACGAAGATAATTTTATCGGAAATCTGAATCTTGATCTAAAAATTATTGAAGGCTTGAAAGCCAAAGGATTAGTTGGTCTGGATTTGAATCAGCATCACCGTTTTAGCCGTTATCTGAAAGTGCCTCTTTATGCAAGCGCTGATGCAACGACGCCAACTGTATGGATTAGTCCGGATTCTCGCACCGACGATTATAATGAAAAGCGATATATATTAAGTACGCAATTCCTGCTGGACTTCGACCGTACTTTCAATTCCGTTCATCACGTTACAGCCTTGCTGGGAGCATCAAATGAATCATATACAAGACAATCAAATGCGGTTGGCTGGTTATATACGGACGAGTTAGGTCTTCCAACAGTTAAGGATGAAAAAGGACTTTATCTGGAAAATTACACAACAAATGCAGGTACCGATCAGTGGAGTATAACTTCGTTACTTGGTCGTGCAGGATATAATTATGCAGATAAATATTATGCAGATTTCACTTTCCGCTACGACGGTTCTTCAAGATTCCTAAAGGCTCGTCGCTGGGGATTCTTTCCTTCTATTTCGGCAGGATGGAGAATTTCAGAAGAAAATTTTATGAATTTTTACAAGGAAAAAGCGGGCGATCTGAAAATACGCGGTTCGTATGGTGTACTTGGAAATCAAAATGTGTCAAACTATTCATATATGACAACTTACCAGATATATTCCAATACATACGTATTCAATAATAAACCTGTTTCGGGAACCGGATATACTTATGGTAACGAATTTCTTACATGGGAAAAGGCTGCTACCGCCAATATTGGGCTGGATGCTACTTTTTTCCGAAACAGGCTGTTCGTTTCATTAGATTATTTCGATAAAAGAACAAGCGATATTTTGCTCGATCCTGTAATAGCGTCTGCTTTTGGCACATCAGCTGCACAAGAAAATGCAGCCATCATGCATAATAAAGGTTGGGAAGCAACAGTGAGCTATCGCTTAAAAACTGGCGATTTCAATCATAATTTTAGCCTGAACGTTTCGGACAGCAAAAACAAGGTTGTCGATTACGGCGGCAAAGAACAGATTGATCAGAACGACCAGCTGTATAAAATTATAAGGGAAGGAGAAGCTATCGGATCTTATTATGGCTACAAAACGGACGGACTGTTCCAGAGTTATGAGGAAATTGCAAACAGCGCGCTTCCCGCAGGAGCAAGCGTTCAGCCGGGCGACGTGAAATATGTGGATACATATAAAGACGGGATTATTGACGAAAAAGACCGCGTAGTACTGGGTAACGCTTTCCCGCGATACACGTTTGGATTCACTTATGATGTTGCATACAAGGGATTTGATTTCAGCGTTTTTATTCAGGGAGTTGGAAAACGAGACCAGTATGTGCGCGGGGAATTGATAGAACCTTTCCATTCAAGTTATTCCTATTGTATTTATCAGCATCAGCTTGATTTCTGGACGCCAACAAATCCCGACGCTCAATGGCCTCGCTTGGTAGCGCCCGGTTCGCTTTCAAGCACAAATAACTGGAGCAAAGCAGGTTCGGATATTTATCTGCTGGATGCGGCTTACATCCGCGTGAAAAATATCCAGCTTGGATATACTTTACCCAAACAGCTGACAAACAAGTTTGGCGTACAGAAATTACGTATAAATTTAAATGCTCAAAATCCGTTGACGCTTACTAAAAACAGTTTCATTGACCCTGAATCTACGGAATTTGGCAATAATATGGGAGGAAAAGGAGGCGTGCCGGCTAACAGCGCCCGCAACTATCCTACTTTGGTATATTACGGATTTGGACTGGATTTAGAATTTTAATATTTACAGTTATGAACAATAAATTTTTTAAATATATTATACGAAATACGGGAATGATATGCGTAGCGCTGATTGCCTTCGCTTCCTGTAATAATTTGGACTTGGCTCCTATTGACAAATATACGGATGGTAATTACTGGACGTCGCCTGAAAAAGCTTCTTCAATTTTGAGTATGGCTTACAGCCAGATTCTTAGCAGCAGTTATTATTTTGCAAACGAAAGACTGTCCGACAACCTGTATGAAGGACGCGGAGCTTCGGATGAAAAACTCATCACTATGGGACAGGCTGATGCAGCTCTTAAACGGTTTGAAAATGAATGGGCAGACTGTTTTGCAGGAATACGCACTTGCCACACACTTCTTGAAAATATAGATAACGTTACCGATATGGATGAAAATCTGAAAACAAGAATGAAAGCAGAAGCCCGTTTTATTCGCGCATTCCTGTTTTTCCGGCTGACTACATGGTATGGCGATGTACCTCTTTTTACTCGTAACTTGACAATGCCCGAATCAAATGAGGTTTCAAGAACTCCTCATGCAGAAGTTGTTAGCTTTGTACGTAATGAGTTGAATGAAATTGTAACGATTTTGCCAACAAAACAGCAGTATGCTGAAGATGATAAAGGACGCATTACACAAGGTGCGGCTGCAATGCTTCTTGCGCGTACTTACCTGTATGAGAATGATTACAGTCAGGTAGCTTCTATCTGCGAAAAGATCATAAAGGGCGACTACGGTCAGTATGAACTGTTTGAGAGCTATAAAAATCTTTTCTTGCCGGATTATGAGTACAACAAAGAAATAATACTTGATTTGGGTTATGCTCCGAATTTAAGAACATGGAGCGATTATTACGATGCAATACCAATTAGTGTGGGTGGTCGCATTCACGGTTTTGCTCCTACTCAGGAATTAGTGGACGATTATGTTATGAAAAACGGGAAAGGGATTAAGGAAGCCGGTTCGGAATACGACGAAAACGATCCTTATGTAAACAGAGATCCGCGTTTCGCTGTTACAATCGTTTATAATGAATATAAATGGGAAAAAAGCGACGGAACAGTTGTCACAATTTACACCAAACCTGAAACTTCTACTACGGATGCTGAAAAATTAGATGAATATGCCGGTCCAGGTCAAAATTCCAGTTCAACGGGTTATTATCTGAGGAAATACTTCGATCCAACAGCTCCGCAGGGAATGGCTTCCGGTCTAAACTTGATTTTGATGCGTTATGCCGACGTACTGCTGATGTATGCCGAAGCAAAAAACGAACTGGGACAGATGAACGAAACAGTCTGGAACGAAACAGTGAAGCCAATCCGCGCACGCGCCGGTTTTACCGATCCGCAGGCTTTGAATTATCCCGGCTTAAGCGATATGCAGAACATTATTCGTCGTGAACGTCGCTGTGAGCTTGCTATGGAAGGTTTGAGAATTTTCGATATACGCCGCTGGAAAACGATTGAAACTGTTCAAAACACGAATCTTCACGGAGCTAAGTTCGGCGACCTCAGTATCGACAACGGATATATTCGTCTGGATATAAGAAGTTTCAACAAGAATCGCGATTATTTATTTGCAGTCCCACTGTCGCAACGTGGTATTGATAAAAATCTGACTCAAAATCCCGGATATTAATAAAAAAATAAATTAATTATATGTATATTATGAAATCAATAATAATTAAATTAACGGTTATAGCTTCTTTCATTGTTGCTTTTGTTTCATGTAGTAGCAATGGAGAAGTGAGGGAGCTGGGAGTGAGCGCTGTTAAGAACCTGTATGAACCGGACAACGGTAAAGCTATTGTCCTGCAAAGTTCTGCTTCAGCCGCCCTGTATTTTGAATGGGAACCTGCTATGGCGGAAGACGGCGGAATGGTATTGTATGAAGTTGCTTTCGACAAAACGGACGGCGATTTCTCAAATCCTGTTTTTGTTATGGCTTCCGAAAACAACGGGGCTTCCAATTATGCAAACATCACTCACAAGCAGCTGAATAAAATTGCAGCCATGATGGGCGTGGAATCGGCAAAACAGGGAACGTTCAAATGGACGGTATTTTCGTCCAAAGGAATAAATCCCGTAAAAGCAGGACAGGAACGTACTTTAACGATAACACGTCTTGCAGGATTTGCCGACATTCCGGCGAAAGTGTATGTAACAGGTGAAGCATCCGAAGCGGGAACAGATATTTCCAGCGCACTGGAAATGAAGTCCACAGCGGAAGGCGAATTTGAAATATATACACGGCTGACTGCTGGTAAAACATATCAGTTCGCAAGCGCAAATACAGGAACGCCAAGAACATTCTATACGGAAGGCGGAGTGTTGAAGGAAACAGGAACAAGTACGGTGGCAACAACCGGAGTTTACAGAATCACGCTTGATTTCACTACAAGCGTATCCACTTATACGCTTGTTACAAGAATTGGATTCTATTTCTGTCCCGATGGCGCAATATTATTCGACCTGGACTATATCGGAAACGGAGTATGGAAAGCATCGTCAAAACCAATTACTTTCAAGCAGGAAAGCTGGGGAAGAGATGAACGCTACAAATTCAGGATGTTTGTGAAGGAAAATGGCGGAGCCGATCCGGAAAAGGAACTCGAATGGGCTACTTTAATTGGTACGGACAGCCGTCCTACGCAAGAAAGTCCCGAATCTTACTACTATCTCAAACTGCTGACGGAATTGTCGCAGTGGGATAACAAATGGAAAATGATTGGAGAAATGGATAATGCCCTGGTGGACTTTACAGTTTATTTGCAGGCAGACAAGCCATATACACATTCTGTCGTAAAAGTTGGAGACCAGTAAAATAAATAATTGTAATATGAAAATAGCATATATTAAATTAACAGTTTTTATCTCCCTGATTCTTGCGTTTAGCTCATGCGGCGACAATATGGGAGAAAAGGATACGCGCCTCGCAGCGGTAAGCAAGCTCGTAGAACCTATTGACGGTAAGGAAATTATACTGTTGCCGTCTCCTGCGGCTACAGCCTATTTTGAATGGGAATACTGCGACGTGGCTGCAAGTGGAGCCGTTGTCTATCAGATAGCTTTCGATAAAGCTGACGGCAATTTTTCAAATCCCGTTTATACTATGTTGTCGGATAATAATGGTTTGTATAATCATGCAACAGTCACGCATAAGCAGTTGAACAAGATTGCTGGTATGATGGGCATTGGAGCTTCAGAAACGGGCAGCTTCAAATGGACGGTTTTTTCCGTTAAAGGATTAAATTCGCAAAAAGCATCGCAGGAACAGTCCATAAAAGTAACCCGCCTGGCAGGATTTGCCGAGTTGCCGATTGACGTGTTTGTAACCGGCGAAGCTTCCGAAGGAGGAACAGATCTTTCCAAAGCGCATAAAATGAAAGCCGTTGAAAACGGAGTGTTTGAGGTTTATACGCAATTGACTGCAAACAAGCCGTTTAACTTCACGGACAGAATGCCTGAAAAGCCGAGAACATTCTATACGGACGGTGAACTGATTAGGGAAAACGGCTCTACAACCGTTTCTGCCGACGGAGTTTACCTGATTAAGCTTGACTTTGTTACGGGAGCTTGCAGCTACAGTCTGGTAACGCGATTAGGATTCTATTTCAGTCCGGATGGCGCTATATTGTTTGATCTTCCATATATCGGCAATGGAATATTCCGCGCTGAGAATCAGACGGTAACGTTCAAACAGGAAGGCTGGGGAAGAGACCAGCGCTACAAGTTCAGGATGTTTGTGAAGGAAAACAACGGAGCTGATCCGGAAAAAGAACTCGAATGGGGAACGTTGAACGGCACCGACAGTCCTCCTACAATGGACAGCCCAGCATCTTATTATTACCTCAAGTTATTGACCGATTTAAGTCAGTGGGATAATAAGTGGAAACTGATGAGCGATTTCGACGGAGTTCCAGCTACATATACCGTTTATTTGCAGGCTGATGCTCCTTATACGCACAGTGTGATAAAATAGCAGGTTGAAAACCATCTGTGCATAGTCACGGATTTGACTGCTAATCAAAACATGAGGCTGATAAAAAGCCTCATGTTTATATACTATGCACGGCATGGTTTTTGTTCAACGTCATTGTGAAGGCGCGAAGGCATGAAGACTGCGTAGCTAATTCCTAATTTTATAATTATTCCTGGATTGCTTCAGGCTTCGCCTTCGCAATGACGATGCACAAAATTAAACCGTGTAAAGTATAAATAAATTTAATTATTCAATTTATTCTCAATATGAAAAATATAAACAGGATTTATCTTTTAGTGTTTTTGTCAGTTTTTTTCGCAGCCTGCGGCGACGATCCGACCGATCTGCCTTCAGCGCAGAATACAATCGACTGGACAGCAGCTGCCGACAGTAGTAGCATGTCTTTAATCAATAATTACTGGAATCAGGATAAATATCATTTCAATAATGATAATTACGGAAATATCGGTAAGTACGACTATTGGACAGAAGCTCATGGTCTCGACGTGCTTGTTGATGCCTACGAAAGAACAAAGAAAGAGGTTTACAAAAAGGCTATTTATGACTTTTACGAAGGCGTCAAGGCGAAAAACGGAGGACGCTTCTGGAATAACTATTATGACGATATGGGTTGGCATGGTATGGCGCACTTGCGCGCGCTGGAAGCTACCGGCGACAACCGTTATGAACAGTCTGCGGGAGATTTGTGGAAATGGATACTGGAAGGCTGGGATGATTATGGCGGAGGAGGTATCCGCTGGAATCATGAAAATAATGTGGCTGGAATGAGCAAGGGAGTGCCTTCAAACGGACCGGCAGCAATAATAGCTGCACGACGCTGGCAAAAATACGGCAACTCGGAAATCGTGAACGGAAAAAACGACAGTATCTGGCTCGACATGATTTATTCATGGATGAAGACTTATTGTTTTGAACCTCAAACAGGAAGAGTGTTTGAATCAAAAAACGACACAAAAGGCGACTGGACATATAATGCCGGAACTTTTATTGGCGCTGCGCTGGAGTATTATAAAATATCTGGAGATAAAACATACCTGAACGATGCAATAAAGACAGCAGACAGGGCTATCAGTACGCTGGTTAATACAAGCAACGGCGTATTGTCAGACTGGGCGGAACAGCCCGATCATGATGTTGATCTGTTTAAAGGTATTTTTGTCAGGTATTTCACACTGTTGATATTGAATCATGACTTGCCCGAAACAAAAAGAACGCGATATGTTTCTTTTATGAAAAACAGCGCGGAATATTTATGGAACAAAGGAACGCGGAAAAGTTCTGCCGTTTTATTTGGCTACCACTGGTGGGAAGCTCCTGATAACGCTACGGCGTCGCTTCGCGTTCAGTTGAGCGGAAGCATGATGATGGAGGCTATGGCTTTATTGAAGGAAAAAGGAGTGCTGTAATTCACTTTGAAATATATGCAGGATATAAAGAAATATTATAATAATTAAAATCATGAAACAATTGAAGTACTGTATTTTAATCCTGATTGCAGGATTTTTGTCCGTATGTTCTGCAAAGGCGCAGAGCGTAAAACTTGTCGATTATGTAAACCCGTTGCTTGGCACAGCTACACTGTGGGACAGCTCAGATTTGGGCTATACCCCTACACGGCGTACATGGGGTGCAGAAGTATTTCCCGGCGCGTCGCTTCCAAACGCTATGGTGCAGGCGAGTCCGGTGACTATGTTCAGGAGCGGTTCCGGCTATCAGTATGAAGATACTGTTATCTATGCTTTTACGCACACCAACAAAGGTCACTGGAATTTGTGTCATATTCCCGTTTTGCCTGTAACCGGCAATATTTCGCCGGATGATTATTGTTCCCGTTACGATCACAAAAAGGAATCTGCGCATCCGGGATATTACCAGGTTTTTCTTGAACGCTATGGAGTAAATGCAGAAATCACTTCAACTTTGCGTTGCGCGTATCACAAATATACTTATACTGCTGGACAGGAAAAAAAACTTATGCTGGATCTTTCCATTTCAAATGAAAGAGTCAGAAACTGGGATATTTCGCAGCAGAGCGAAACAGTTTTTACGGGATTCCAGCAAACCGGCGAAAAAATGTATTTTTATGCCGTTGCCAGCGGTAAAATAAAAAGCATCGAAAGATTGAAATCTTCCGTAACCGAAAAAAAGGAAATCGCCCTTGTTGATTTCGTAAATGCCTCAGAATCATCTATTTTAGAAATAAAAATAGGCTTTTCATTTGTGAGTATAGACAATGCGCGGATGAATTTGGAAAAGGAAATCGGTGATAAAAATTTCTCCAAAATCAGGGATGAAGCGGCAGCAACTTGGGAAACGTTATTGTCGAAAATAAAGGTATCGGGAGGAAGCGAAAAGCAAAAGGGAATATTTTATTCCTGCCTCTACCGCTCATTTCTCTGGCCAGCACTGCGTAGCGATTCAAATGGCGACTTCACGGATGCAAACGGCAAGGTCGTAAACGAAGGTTTCCGTTATTATACCGACCCGTCATTTTGGGACGATTATCGTAACAAACTGATTCTGCTTGGAATATTATGCCCCGATGTAGTTTCCGACGTTATAAAATCCATAACCGACAGGGGTGAAAAACATAACGGCTATATGCCAACGTTTTTTCATGGCGACCATGCTTCTGTATTTGTAGCTGGCAGCTATTTGCGTGGTATCAAGGATTTTAGCTTGGAACGAGCTTATAAATTATTGCTGAAAAACGCAACCGTACCGGGCAGGGGAGGACGCCCCTATCTCGACGAATATATTGCCAAAGGCTGGATTGCAGAAAAAGACACAACCAATGTTCCTACATGGGACGAATACAAAGCCGCTGTGACAAAAACAGTGGAATATGCTTATGACGATTATGCTACGGCTTTGATAGCCAAAGAACTTGGGGATAATGAAAATTATGGAATATTAATGTCACGCACAGGTAATTATAAAAATCTGTTTGACTGCTCAACAGGATTTTGGCGGGGACGTATAGACGACGGAAGCTGGATTGCTGATTTTGATCCTTACTATCCCTATTATGCCTATATGTACAGGGAAGCAAATGCCTGGCAGTCGCTATTTTTTGCTCCTCATGATCCTGAAGGCATGATTGCGCTTTATCCAAACCGCGATGTGGTGGAAAGGAAACTCGACTCCCTGTTTTCTGAACCCTGGCGTGGATACGAAGCGCACAACATGAGCGGTTTTATTGGTAATTACTGTCATGGAAATCAGCCAGGTCACAGTCAGCCTTATACGTATTATTTTATTGACAGACAGGAAAAAGCACAGTTTTATCTCGACAGTATAATGAACCGTTTCTACGGAATGGGTAAGGAAGGACTGGCGCTGGCAGGAATGGACGATGCCGGTGAAATGTCGTCGTGGTATGTATTCAACGCCATTGGACTTTACACCTTTTCTCCTGCCGATCCAAATTATATTGTTACCGTACCGCTTTTTGACAAAATAACGCTGTCGTCTCCTGAAAACGGAATACAATATACTATTGTCAAGAAGAATAAGGGTAAAAAAATTACCGGAATCATGAATGGAAGTAAAAAAATAAAAGGTTATTTTATATCGCACGACGATTTGAAAAAAGGAAAAAAACTGACGATAATTACGAAATAAATTAGTTATCAGTTTTTAGTTATCAGTTTTATCGCGCCAGCACGTTCATCGTCATTGCGAGCGTTAGCGAAGCAATCCAAGAATTAGTTTTCAGTTTTCAGTTTTCAGTTTTCAATGCTGGATTGCTTCAGGCTTTGCCTTCGCAATGACGTTGCACAAAACCATGCCGTGCAGAGTAATAAATTATAAATTATTTTGCTGATGCGGCTTTATAAGCCGTACCTTCATGCTTTGCGCCACGTGTCTCGTTTAAAAAATTTTTCTCGCGTTACTTCGTAAAACAGCTACTCTGCAAATCATTTTAAACCGTGCTGAACAAAAGCAGCGTAGCTGCAACATCTTTGTAGCCGTGCGCGTAAACGCACGGTTGTAAAACACAGACCCTTCACTGAGCAGCGTAGCTGCGACATATTTTTTAACAGCAAATTAATTCATAAACATTAAATGAATAAAAATTAAGGTATCGCAGCTACGCTGCTCTGTTTATATTACGTACATCCTTTACCTTGCGATTACGCACACGGCTACAAAGATACTGGCGCTACGCGCCTTCTCGCAAAACACAAGGTTTTTGCAGATGATCCCTGATAACTGGAAACTAACTACTGATAACTAAAACTTTATCCTTATC
>JAIRPX010000084.1 GCA_031256775.1 Dysgonamonadaceae bacterium | reverse complement strand
GTTCATCATACATATTCTTTGATACAGTAGAGTGCCTCAAAAAAAGATTAACTGACAAATAATTATTTTGTTCGGCAAAAAAACTTTATATTTGTACCAAAATTTTAAAGTTACAAAATTATTATGAGTACAATAAAGAAAATAGAGGAGCTGGCTGAAGAAAAAATGCTCCACGCATTAACTTATCTTGGCGAATCTTTATCGCACATCCGCGCAGGTAAAGCTAATGTTCATATCCTGGACGGTATAAAAGTTGATTATTACGGGAGTAAAATGCCGTTATCAGGCGTTGCTACCATTGCAACTCCCGACGCTAAAACAATTACTATTTTAGCATGGGAAAAATCAATGATTAAAACGATTGAAAAAGCAATTCAGGATTCAGACGTAGGCATTACTCCTGAAAACAACGGGGAAATAATACGTTTGGGAATCCCGCCTTTAACGGAAGAACGACGCAAACAATTGGTTAAACAGTCGCGTGCAGAAGCTGAAAGCGCTAAAGTCGGCGTAAGGAATGCCCGCCGCGATGCCAATGAAAGCATAAAAAAAGCAGTGAAAGAAGGCGTTTCGGAAGATGAAGGTAAGGAAACTGAAGGCGCTATTCAAAAGTTGCACGACAAGTACCTTAAAAAGATTGACGAAACGCTTGCCGCTAAGGAAAAGGAAATAATGACTGTTTAATCCTGTCTGCATGAAAGGATTAGTTGTTAAGAATACAGGCAGTTCTTACTGGATAAAAACGGAAAACGGTCGCATGGTGGAAGCCAGGCTCAAAGGTAATTTCCGTTTGAAAGAAATCCAAAGCACCAATCCCGTTTCGGTTGGCGACAGGGTTGTGATTGAAGAAAATAAGGAAGGACTTGCCTTCATCAATGAAATAGAAGACCGGAAGAATTATATTGTACGCCGGTCTTCCAATCTTTCCAAACAGTCGCACGTTATTGCCAGCAATGTAGATCAGGCATTCCTGATAGTTACTGTTAATTATCCTGTTACGACAACAACTTTTATCGACAGGTTTCTGGCTACAACCGAAGCCTACCGGATTCCGGTTTCTATCCTGTTTAATAAAACAGACCGCTATTCGGCTGGCGACAGGGAATATTTGGAAGCGTTAGTCAATCTGTATGAGACAATTGGATATACCTGTTATAAAATTTCCGCCCTGAAAGACGAAAATGTAGCATTTATCCTTGACTTACTGAAAGATAAGGTAACGCTTTTTTCAGGACATTCAGGCGTGGGAAAGTCGACGCTTGTCAACCGGCTGATTCCTGATGCAAAACAGAAAACTCAGGAAATTTCCGAATATCACAACAAGGGAGTGCATACAACTACCTTCTCGGAAATGATAGAACTTCTGAATGGAGGATATATTATTGATACTCCGGGTATTAAAGGCTTCGGGGTTTTTGATATGGAAGGCGTGGAAGTATCGCATTATTTCCCTGAAATATTTCGGTTTTCCCACAAATGCCGTTTCAACAACTGTTCGCACCGGAAAGAACCCGGTTGCGCTGTCTTAGAGGCTCTAAATGAGCATTATATTAGTGAATCACGCTATAAGAGTTATATTAGCATACTTGACGACAAAAATGAAAATAAATACAGAGAAGCGTTTTAAAATAGAACGGAAAGTTATTTTTCAGGAAATTCATGATTACGTATTCATACTCATAGGATTGTGCATATACGCACTGGGATGGACAGGGTTTCTGCTCCCCAATGAAATGACTACGGGAGGCGTTACCGGCGCTGCGGCAATTATCTATTACGCAACCAATATTCCGGTAGGAATCAGTTATTTTTGTATCAATGCAGTATTATTGATAATATCAATAAGAATGTTCGGATTTAAATTCAGTCTTAAAACTATTATTAACGTTTTAATTCTGACTTTTCTTTTATCGTTCCTTCAATCCATTATCACAAAGCCTTTAGTGCAGGGAGAACCTTTTATGAGCTGCATCATTGGCGGGATAATGTGCGGGATGGGCGTAGGCTTGGTTTTGAATTACAAGGGCAGTACGGGAGGCACTGATATTATTGCGCTTATAATCAACAAATACAGGAATATAACCATAGGTAAAGCGCTGTTAATCTGCGATGTATTGATTATTTCGTCTTCTTTCTTTGTTTTCCACAACATCGAAAAAGTCGTTTACGGTTTGGTTGTTATGGGCGTTTCTTCCTACACGGTTGATATGGTTTTGAACGGGGCGCGACAGTCTGTTCAGTTTTTTGTTTTCTCCGAAAAATACGAAGAAATTGCCGATGCAATTATTAAGCAGGCGCATCGCGGCTGTACGCTGCTTGACGGCACAGGCTGGTATTCGCACAGACCGGTTAAAGTGCTTGTGGTGATGGCAAAAAAGAACGAATCGGTGACAATTTTCCGTATAGTCAAGAGCATTGATCCTGATGCATTTGTTTCTCAAAGCACAGTCAGAGGCGTTTACGGCAGGGGATTTGATCAGATAAAAGCTTAATTGTCAATTTAATAAACATAATTATGAATAATCAACTTGTTTTTGCAACAAATAATTTTCACAAGCTGGAAGAAGTGCGCAATATACTTGACAATAAATTTAAGTTATTGTCGTTAAAGGATATTGCCTGTATGGAAGATATTCCGGAAACAGCCGATACCATAGAGGGAAACGCTCTTTTAAAAGCCCGTTATGTTGCGCAAAAATACGGTTACAACTGTTTTGCCGACGATACAGGTTTGGAAGTTCCTTCATTGGATAATGCGCCCGGAGTATATTCCGCCCGTTATGCAGGCGATTCAAAAGATTCTAATGCAAATATACAGAAGGTTTTGGAAGAACTTGAAGGAAAAAGTGATTATTCAGCCCGCTTCAGAACGGTTATTGCTTTGATTATAAACGAAAAAGAATACATGTTTGAAGGAATTGTCAATGGAACTCTTATTAAGGAAAAACGAGGCGACGCCGGTTTTGGCTACGACCCGATTTTTGTTCCTCAAGGATATAATCAAACGTTTGCCGAACTGGGAAGCGATATAAAAAATAAAATCAGCCATCGATCGGCGGCTGTAAATAAATTAAAACATTTTTTATTAACGAAGAATGTATGAAAAAAATACAGTTTAATTTCTTAACAGTTACAGCTTTGCTGTTATTTTGCGCTGTTGGTATGCAGGCTCAGAAATCAAAGGTTGGGACATGGAAATCCTATATGGCTTACCAGAATGCTATTTTGGTTGCGGAAACGCCTAATCGTGTTTTTGCAGTTTATAAGGGAATGTACAACGATGGCAAAGAGCATGACGACGGTTCTCTTTTTTCTTATTCGTTAGAAGACAGGGAAATTAAAACCTATTCCTTTGAAGATGGACTTAACGACGTAAGAATCGTTCAACTGGCTTATGCTCCAATAGTGAAGGCTTTAATTATTGTTTATGAAAATTCCAATATTGATCTTTTTTACGGGAAAAATAATGTTTTTAATGTATCTTCTATAAAAGACAATATAAAATATCCCAATAAATCAATAAACAGTATTAATATTATTGGTAAATATGCTTATTTAGCCGCCAATTTTGGCGTAGCTGTTCTTGATTTGGAACGTCGTGAAATACAAATCGAATATCGTTTGGACGTCAATACAACAGCATTATGTCAGATAGGCGATTATTTTTTCGTTTCTACATCCGACGGATTAAAAAAAGCTCCTGTTTCTACGGTTAACCTTATAGATAAAGAAAACTGGCAAAAAGTTGAACTGCAATATGAAGGCAATACAAAAGCAATAGAAAAAATGGTTGTTTTCAAAGAGCAGCTCGTATTCTACGACAGCAGCAAAAACAAGGTTTACTATTTGACAAAAGACGGGGCTGTAAAACAGCTTTACAATGGCTGGTGCCGACAGTTAACTATGCTGAACGATCAGTTAGTTTTAAGTACCAACGACGCAACATACTTCTATACCGATCTTGGCGCTCAGGGAACGAAAATAAACATAACATCAAATTCTATCAGTTCATATAATTCGGAAAACACCTACTGGATTGCTCAACCAGTGGCAAATCACGTAGATCCGGCTCTAACAGGCTTGATAGAGGTTAAGAAGGAAAAAAATTCTTCCGAATATACAATAGCAACAGCAGGCATTAAAGTTAACAGTCCGCTGCGGAATTACTGTTTTTTTATGACTTACGAATCCGACAAATTACTCGTAACAGGTGGCAGCAGACTTGCTGATCGCATGAATATTGAAGGTACATTTATGATTTATGAAAATGGGAAATGGCTCAGTGTGGATGACAAAATCCTACCGCAAAAAACCGGTACGCGCTGGTGTCGCGACTTTATCTCGGCAACGGTTGATCCACGCGATCCGCATCGCTATTTTGTAGGAGGCTGGGGAGAAGGACTTTTTGAATTTAGGGACACAACTTTTGTGAATCTTCACTCCTATAAAAATACTAACAATGCCCTTCAAACGGCAAATCCAAATTATTACCCCGAAAGTTATGTTCGCATAGAAGGACTTGCGTATGATAAAAATAACAATCTCTACGTACTTAATCAGCTTGCATCCAATGGAATAGGTATATTAACGGCAGATAACAGATGGATTCCTGTTTCTTATCCTCCTGTATCCAATGCCCATCCAGGCAAGATACTTATTGACAGAAATAATCAAAAATGGATTACTTTTTTGAGGTTAACTACCGGCGTCATGGTTTTTGACGACAATAATACAATAGAAAATACAAACGACGATACTTATTATTTTTCCAACCGGTTTGTTGATCAGCAGGGAGCAGACATCAAAGCAATAAATTATTTATGTATTGCGGAAGACAAAAATGGAGTGATCTGGGTTGGGACGGATAATGGTCCGATCAGTTTTTCTTCAGCAGCCCAGGTAGGGCGAGGAGAATGTAATCGCGTTATTTCCACCGACCAGTATGGAAGCGGATACCGTCTTTTGGAAGGGATACGGATTAATGCAATCGCAGTTGACGGCGCTAACCGTAAATGGATGGGATCGGATAATTCTGGTGTTTTTGTTGTGGATAATTCCGGTGAAAACCTGAAAGTAGAAAATTTCACGACAAGCAATTCCAGTCTGATTAGCAATAGTATATCTTCTATTGCCATAAACAATAAAACAGGCGAAGTGTTTATAGGAACTAATTTAGGTATCGTTTCCTACATGAATGAAGCAATTGAAGGTTCGTCTGATTATTCAGGCATACACGCCTATCCAAATCCGGTGAAACCTTCGCGCGACAGTCAGGTGATTATCACTGGAATGATGGCTAATTCAACAATTAAGATAACCGATATGGCAGGCAATATGATGAATCAGGGGATTTCATTAGGCGGGCAATATTCATGGAATTGTGCAAACCGCGCAGGAGAAACAGTAAAATCCGGCATATATCTTGTTTTTGCTACACTGCCCGACGGAAGTCAGGGCGTAGTTACCAAAATAATGGTAATCAAATAGTTTAAGAGGAGGAACGATTTGCTGTCGCGACTTTGTAAGCCGCAACAGCAAAATCATTTATTCATTTATTGATAGCTTTGCGCTCCCCTCCTTGCATCATTGAAATAATTTTGCCTGAAAGTTCAGTATTATCCATAAATCCGGTAAAAGAATCTGCACCTTGACCGTATGCAAACAGAGGTACCGGCATTCCGGT
>JAIRPX010000234.1 GCA_031256775.1 Dysgonamonadaceae bacterium | reverse complement strand
AAAAATCCTTCAGCATTGGTAGTGTCAACATCGCCAGGATTCATCACAAAATCCCTGCTAACTTGAATATTGCGAAACTGCTCAACCGTAAGGTTACGATTTTTGAGATAGTCGGCAACCGCCTTCTGTCCACCAGACGACATCCAGTAATTGTCAAATTCTTTCAGTTTAAGGAAATTTAATGTGGAAAACGGGTTATATAGCCTGTGAACGCCGTCGAAACAGAAACCATTATAGTGATAACGCATTCGTTCAATAAGTTTTTCTACACTAAAACCGTGATATTGGGCAACCTGTTCTATATGTTCGGGGAAATACTGCAAAATTTCCTCCTCTGTAAGTCCACACATTTCGCCGCAGGTTTTGTCCATCGAAATATCCATCAGATTATTCAATGTCGAAAAAACGCCGAGTTTTGTAAACTTTGAAATCCCCGTCAAGAAAACAAAGCGGATATATTCCTCGTTAGCCTTGACCTGAATGTAAAAACTGCGGCAGATATTACGGACTTTTTCTGCCATTTCGTGGTCTAAATAGAAATCGGAATATGGTTTGTCGTATTCGTCAATCAGAATGACAACCTTTTCGCCGTATTTTTCGCAGGTTCTTCTTATAAGCTGCGCAAAATAATCGCCTGCCGATAGATTTTCGTCAATCGCAACTCCCAAATTTTCAGCATATTCTTTTAATTTTACAATCATGGAACTGCGCAAATAATCAAGTCCTTCATCTGTAGTTATTTTACTCATATCCAGTCTGATAACTGGTGAAGGACGAAAATCGGGACGGTTAAGAAATTCTTCGGCGTACAGCCCCCTGAAAAGTTCCTTTTTACCTTCAAAAAGAGCTTTCAAGGTAGTAGTAGTCAGCGATTTGCCGAAGCGACGCGGACGGGCAAAGAAATAAACTCTGCCTGCATTGATTAAATCTACAAGATAGCGGGTTTTATCCGCGTATATATAACTCTCTGTAATAAGCGTCTCAAAATCCTGTATCCCTATTGGGAGCTTGTTTGCAACGGTTTCCATAATGAAATAGCAGTTTAATGGATGCAAATTTACAACTTTTCTTTCAATAAGCAAATAACCTTAGAAAACCTGCACGGTTAATTACAGTACTGCTACTGTTTTCCAACAATACAGTAATTGCATCCAGATAACCGTGACATTATTTCAAACCTGTAGATAAAGCCGCAATAATTATAAATCCAAAACCAAAGCAAACGTCATGCTCCATAATCATCAAAAAAATTGTACCGACAAGGGCGGTAAGATAAGAATAAAGATGAGATAGTTTCTTGAAAAATGTAAGTGTCTGTTTTATAAAACGAAATTTTCACGTGCACGTGAAGCAATATATGCCTGAATCTCTCTGAACAATTTGCTGGCGTAAGTTTTAGGAGTGAAAAATCTCTGTTGCATTTTGAAATTCTGAAAATTTTTCTTTCCTTTGCATTAAATCAACATAATAAAAATATGAAACTTTTATTAATCAGTAATTCTACGAATCCCGGAGAAGAATATTTGGGATGGGTTAAGGAAGATATAAAATCTTTTCTTGGAGAAAAATCAGTATCCGCTTTGTTTATCCCTTATGCGGCTGTTACGTTCAGTTTTGACGAGTATGAAGCCAAAGTGGAAACCCGTTTTTCCGAACTGGGGCATCATGTTACAAGCGTTCATCATGCTATCAATCCTGTTAAGGCTGTTGAAGAAGCGTCTGCAATTGTTGTCGGTGGCGGAAATACATGGCATTTAGTCCGCTGGATGCACAATTTGGGTTTGATGGACGCTGTCCGCAGAAAAGTTGAATCGGGTACGCCTTACATAGGTTGGAGCGCTGGAAGTAATATTGCCTGCCCTACTTTGCGGACAACTAACGATATGCCTATCGTTGACCCTCTGGAATTTAACACATTAAATCTCGTTCCGTTTCAAATCAATCCACATTATTTGGACGTTCATCCGGAAGGGTTTGGAGGCGAAACCCGCGAAATGCGCATCAATGAATTTATTGAGGTAAATCCGCATATTTACGTCGTAGGATTGCGCGAATCTACACTTTTGAAAAAAGAAAATGACAAATTGAAGCTAATCGGCTCAAAAACAGCTCGTATATTCAAAAAAGGAGAAGCGTCAAGAGAAGTAAATTCAAGTGATGATTTATCATTCTTACTTGCAAAAAATGAAAAATGATCTTTTCAAATATCATTTTGAGTTGTTTTTTTGCCTACTTATTAACTAAAAATACATATTGAATCTGTAAATATATAATCGCTTTTAAAGTTTTTATTACCTTTGCACTTCAAAAAATGAAATAAGAAATGATGCAAAAAAATCTCGTGATTGTTGAATCTCCGGCAAAAGCTAAAACGATTGAGAAATTTCTGGGAGCAGACTATAAGGTTTTATCAAGCTACGGACACATCCGCGACCTGAAAGAGAAAGGGATGAGTATAGATGTTGAACACGATTTCGACCCATTCTACGTTATTCCTCCTGATAAACAGGAAGTTGTTAAGTCGCTTAAAAAGGCTGCCCAGAATGTACAAACCGTTTGGCTGGCTTCCGATGAAGACCGCGAAGGAGAGGCTATAGCCTGGCATCTCTATACAGTTTTAGGTTTGGATGAGAAAAATTCTAAACGGATTGTATTCCACGAAATTACGAAAGATGCAATTTTTAATGCAATTCAACATCCACGCAATATTGATTTGAATCTGGTTTATTCTCAACAGGCTCGCCGAATTTTAGACAGGCTTGTCGGTTTTGAACTTTCGCCAATCCTGTGGAGGAAAATTATGCCGTCGTTAAGCGCCGGACGGGTGCAATCAGTTGCCGTAAGGTTAATTGTTGAGAGGGAAAGGGAAATAAACAACTTCCAGGCTGAAGCTTTTTTCCGTATCGTGGCTGCTTTTATTTTACTCGACGGCAAAACAGTAGTCAAAGCGGAATTGAATAAGCGGTTCAAAACTAAAGAGGAAGCTTATGCCTTTTTGGAATCGTTGAAAAATGCCACTTTCACGGTGGACGAGGTTAATACAAGACCGGGCAAAAAGTTACCTGCACCACCATTCACAACATCTACACTGCAACAGGAAGCCTCGCGAAAATTAAATTTCAGTGTATCGCAAACAATGTCGGTAGCTCAAAAACTGTATGAAGCCGGTCTCATCACTTATATGCGTACCGATTCGGTAAATTTGTCAACTTTGGCTTTAAACGCTTCCAAAAAAGAAATTGAAAGCGAATTTGGAAGTAATTATGTGAAAATCAGACAGCATCATACAAAATCCAAAGGTGCGCAAGAAGCTCACGAAGCTATCCGCCCAACTTATATCAGTAACAGAAATGTTGAAGCAACTCCCGCTGAACAAAAGCTTTACGAGTTGATATGGAAGCGAACAGTGGCTTCGCAAATGGCTGACGCAGAACTGGAGCGAACAACAATAACGATTGGTATAAGCAATAACGATTCCGATAAATTCCATATTCATGGGGAAGTAATAAAATTTGACGGATTCCTGCGCGTGTATCTGGAAGATAATGACGACGAAAATCAGAATGAATCGGTTGAGGCTATCCTGCCGCCAATGCATATAAATGAAAAACTAAACCTCTATGAAGCCATAGCTAATGAACGCCTCACGCAACGACCTTTCCGCTATACAGAAGCCAGCCTCGTTCATAAATTGGAAGAATTGGGAATTGGACGTCCTTCTACTTATGCGCCTACAATATCAACCATCCAGCAACGCGGTTATGTGATTAAGGGAAGCAAGGAAGGCGAAGCGCGACAGCTTGCTATTCTGACCTTAAAGAATATGCAAATATCTTCACGTTCAAAAACAGAACTTGTTGGAGCAGACAAAAATAAACTTATGCCTACAGATTCGGGAATAGTTGTCAACGATTTTCTGACAACGCATTTTCAGCTTGTTTTGGAATACAATTTCACCGCAGATATTGAAAAAGAGTTCGATAAAGTGGCTGACGGAGAAATGAAATGGACGGAAACTCTGCATAAATTCTACAAAATCTTTCATCCGATAGTAGAGCAGGTATCTTCTTCACGCACAGAACATAAAATCGGTGAACGTTTGCTTGGTAACGATCCTGATACAGGCAAACCTGTGTCGGCAAAAATCGGACGTTTCGGACCCTTTGTGCAAATAGGCTCTGCCGACGATGAAGAAAAACCACAGTTTGCTTCTTTATCAAAAAACCAGTCGATAGAGACAATTACATTGGACGATGCTTTACAGTTATTTAAGTTGCCCCGAACTATTGGCGAATGGGAAGGAAAAACGATAACAGCTTCTGTTGGACGCTTTGGACCATATTTAAAATATGATAACACATTTACAACGATTCCTAAAGGATATGATCCGCTTTATATTACTCTGGAAGAAGCCTGCCAGATGATAACAGAAAAGAAAAATCGCGATGCCAGCAAAGTTATCAAAACTTTTGCAGAAGATGCAACGGTACAGATTCTGAATGGTCGTTTTGGACCTTATATTTCTTATAATAAAGCTAACTTCAAAATACCTAAGGATCTTGTCGCCGCTGAATTATCATACGATGACGTAATGAAAATTATTAAAAACAGTCCTGAAAAAACAGCAAAAACAGCAAAAGCAGCGAAAACGAATAAAACGGTAAAAACGGCAGCAAAAACAAAAGCATCAGCGAAGAAAAAAAAGAGTTAATAGAGCCAATTAGCATGAGGCGTTCTAAATTTTATAAAAAAAACAAATTTTGATGTGTTTGCCTTTTAATTTTTTTGTCAGTTAAAAAAAAATTCCTACCTTTGCACCCGTCTAACGGAAAATGCCCAGATGGCGGAATCGGTAGACGCGCTGGTCTCAAACACCAGTGGATTCACTTCCATGCCGGTTCGACCCCGGCTCTGGGTACAGAAAGCTCCCGATAATCAATGATTATCGGGAGTTTTTGTTTGTATGCCGCGCATGGCAAATAACGGTTCACCTGCAAAACCGGATCATCTGCAAAATCTTGTATTTTGCGAGAAGGCGCGTAGCGCCAGTATCTTTGTAGCCGTGTGCGTAAGCGCACGGTAAAGATGTACGGAATATAAACAGAGCAGCGTAGCTGCGATACCTTAATTTTTATTCATTTCAT
>JAIRPX010000213.1 GCA_031256775.1 Dysgonamonadaceae bacterium | reverse complement strand
TGTGTGTGTGTGTGTGTGTGTGTGTGTGTTAATAAATAATTCCACCTGTGCAAATACAGATAGTTAAATATATTTAACGGATTAATATTTATTTGAGAATTATTCACTGCTTCACATTTATTGTTATTTCAGGCTGCAAATGTAGTATATTTTTCAATCAAATGCAAATCCTTGCTATTTAATATTGCAAAATTACCTACATTTAGTGATTGCAAAACTGTTTTTATTTTGCTACTTTTGCGCTTTAAAAAACAGAAAAATAATGAGTAATCAAAAGGAAACCGTTCGATATTTGTCTGATTTAGCTATTGGCGATGTTGCTGTAATCACAAAAATAAAGGGATATGGCGCATTTCAGAAACGGATTATCGAAATGGGATTTGTTTCCGGTACGCGAGTAAAAGCAATAAAAAAAGCGCCTTTTCCGTTTAGCGATCCTGTTGAATATGAATTGATGAACTATCGCATTTCGCTACGTTTGAGCGAGGCTCGCAGGATAGAAATAGTTAGCGAAGAAGATATTGAATCAACTGGAATGCAAACGTATGAAGGGACTTTACTTTCAGACGATATTTGCCGCATAGCAAAAGAAAGAGGAAAAACAATTCAGGTTGCATTAATAGGAAATCCAAATTCCGGCAAAACAACGCTTTTCAATCATGCTACGGGGAAACATGAACATGTAGGAAACTATGGAGGCGTAACTGTTGATATAAAAACTGCTCATTTTTCACATAACGGCTATCGAATAGAATTAACCGATTTGCCGGGCGCTTATTCCGTTTCGGAATATACGCCTGAAGAACTGTTTGTAAGAAAGCATCTTGCCGAATCTATGCCCGACGTTGTTGTTAATGTGTTGGACGCTTCTGCCCTGGAACGCAACCTTTTCCTTACAACTCAACTTATTGATATGAATATCAAGGTGATAATCGCCCTGAACATGTATGATGAGTTGATTAGCAAAGGCGATAATTTCGATTATGATCTTCTTGGCAAAATGACAGGAATACCGATTGTGCCGACAATTGCATCAAAAGGCAAGGGAATTGATAATTTGATGGAAAAAATAATCGAAGTTTATGAAGAAAAAGAGTCGGTTTACCGGCATATCCATATAAACTACGGTGAAGATATTAACCGTTCAATCAACAGGATAAAAGTAGAAGTCAAAAAAAATAACGCAATAACCGACAAATATCATTCGCAATACATAGCGCTTAAACTGCTGGAAAGGGACAAAAATTTAACCGAACAGGTATCCCTTATTCCTGCTACAAAACCGTTGCTGGAAATCAGTAAAAACGAAATCGCGAACTTGGAAAGCAAATATAATTCCCGAATCGAAACAATTATTGCCGACGCAAAGTATGCTTTTATTCGCGGAGCCTTGAAAGAAACTTATCACGTTGCGAAAAACCGTAAGGACGCTTCCGGCTACTGGATGGATAATATATTAATAGATAAATGGTTAGGCATTCCGGTATTCATCGTTTTGATGTGGTTGATATTTCAAATTACTTTTACGGCAGGAAGCTATCCTGTGGCATGGATTGAAGCAGGCATAGATGCTCTGAACGCCTGGATTCGCAACATCATGCCGGAAGGAATGTTGCAGGATTTATTAACCGGAGGAATCGTTAACGGAATGGGAAGCGTCGTCGTGTTTTTTCCCAACATATTAATTCTTTTTTCCTGCATATCTTTCATGGAAGATACAGGTTATATGGCTCGTGCAGCATTTATTATGGATAAATTAATGCATAAAATAGGATTGCACGGCAAGTCGTTCATACCCATGCTGATAGGATTTGGTTGCAATGTGCCTGCAATTATGGCGACCCGGACGCTTGAAAGCCGTAAAGACCGTTTAGTGACTATTTTAATAATACCGTTCATGTCGTGCAGCTCGCGTTTACCAACATATTCCCTGCTTATTGCCGCTTTTTTCACGAAAGGACAAGGTTTAATCATGTTTGGCATATATGCGGCAGGAATTTTATTTGCAATAATTACGGCATTGTTATTCAACAAGATATTCTTCAAAAAACAGGATAATCCTTTCGTGATGGAATTACCGCCATACCGTTTTCCAACTTTACAAAATATAACAGTACATACATGGAATAAAAGCGTACAATATTTTACCAAGATAGGAACAACAATTTTAGCCGCATCCATAATCATCTGGTTTTTAGGATATTTCCCTCGTCCAACATCGCCGGAACAAACTTCCGTAAATATAGAAGACTCCTATATCGGTCGTTTCGGTCATTTCATTGAACCTGTACTGGAACCTCTGGGTTATGACTGGAAAATAGGTATAAGCATCCTGACAGGAATGGGAGCTAAAGAAATAGTTGTCAGCACAATGAGTATTCTGTATCAATCCGACGCAAAAGTTGACGGTTCAGATACTGATTTACGAACAGAACTCAGGGAAAGCGTTTTTACTTCGGGTAAACGAATCGGCGAAAGAGTATTTTCCCCGCTCACTGCTTTTTCGCTCATGCTGTTCATACTGATATATTTTCCGTGCGTAGCCGTATTAGCGGCAATTAGAAAGGAAGCTGGATTGCGATGGGCTTTATTCACAGCCTGTTATACAACGGCATCAGCATGGTTGATAGCTTTTTGTATCTACAAAACAGGAGAAATATTTTTATGAACTGGCAAACAATTATCGTATTTATTATATTTATTGCAAGTATTTTATTTGCTATTAATAAAATTATACGCATATTTAAAAAGAACAAAAAGCAAATACATAAAAAATGCAATATTTGCAATTGTGAGTGTATTTTCAGGATAAAACCATAAAAAATACTATTTGTCTTTATGTAAAATTTCATGTACCTTTGCCCCCAAATTTAAAAAAATAAATCTATGGCAATAATTAAACCATTCAAGGGGATTCGTCCTCCAAAAGAATTAGTAGTTGACGTTGCTTCCCGTCCCTACGATGTATTAAGTTCAGAGGAAGCTCGCGAAGAAGCAAAGGGAAATGAAAAATCTTTGTATCACATCATCAAACCGGAGATTGATTTTCCAGTGGGTAAGGATGAACACAGTTCTGACGTATATGAAAAAGCTGTCGAAAATTTTAATCTGTTTCAGGAAAAGGGCTGGCTGATACAGGACGATAAGGAAAACTATTATGTTTACGCTCAAACGATGAACGGACGCACTCAATACGGGCTGGTCGTCGCTTCGTATGTTAACGACTATATGACTGGAGTTATCAAAAAGCACGAATTGACCCGTAAAGACAAGGAAGAAGACCGTATGAAACACGTGCGTATCAACAATGCCAATATTGAACCTGTGTTTTTCGCCTATCCTCAAAATCCGGAACTCGACGCAATTGTAAAAAATGCAGTTAAAGAAGCTCCTGAATATGATTTTGTTTCTGCCGATTCTATTGGGCATCATTTTTGGGTTATTAAAGATGAAGCTGTTATTCAGAAAATAACAGAAATATTCGGCAATATTCCATATTTATATATTGCCGACGGACATCACCGTTCCGCAGCAGCCGCACTTGTTGGAGCAGAAAAAGCAAAACAGAATCCAAATCATACAGGCGAAGAAGAATACAACTATTTTATGGCTGTATGTTTTCCTGATAATCAGCTGAAAATCATGGATTATAACCGTGTAGTAAAAGATTTGAACGGATTAACTGCCGAGCAGTTCCTCGAAAAACTGAGCAAAAACTTTATAGTTACAGACAAAGGCGAATCCATTTATCATCCTGAAAAACTGCATTATTTTTCCCTGTATCTTAACAGGAGATGGTATTCCCTGGAAGCCAAACAGGGTACATTCAACGATAGCGATCCTATTGGCGTTCTTGACGTTACGATTTCATCAAATTTAATTTTGGATGAAATTTTGGGGATCAAAGATCTTCGTACCGATAAGCGAATAGATTTTGTTGGCGGTTTGCGCGGACTGGAAGAATTGAAACGCAGAGTAGATTCAGGGGAAATGGCTATGGCTTTAGCATTATATCCTGTTTCGATGAAACAGTTGATCGACATTGCCGACACGGGCAATATTATGCCGCCAAAAACGACGTGGTTTGAACCTAAACTTCGTTCCGGTTTAGTGATTCATAAACTTCAGTAGCAATTTTTTCCATCAACCATTTAGGCGTAGAAGTGGCTCCGCAGATACCGACCGATTCTACGCCTTTTAACCATTCATGATTAATATTGTCGGGATGAGAAATGAGATGCGTTTTCTGGTTCGCTTTTTCACATTCGCTGAGCAGGACTTTTCCATTGGAACTTTTTGCGCCTGCCACAAACAAAACCAAATCGTGTTGCGAAGCAAATTTCCGGATATTGGGTATTCGGTTGGCAACCTGGCGGCAAATTGTATCGAAAGAGCGGAAAATGACGTTTTCTTTAATACGTAATTTTATTTCTTTAACTATTTCTTCAAAACTGGCTAACGACATAGTTGTCTGAGAAAACAGATAGATATTCTTTTTGAAATCTAATCTATCAAGATCGTCCTTTTTCTCAATAACAATTGCATTCCCTTCTGTTTGTCCTACCAGACCGTTGACTTCGGCATGACCAATTTTACCATATATAACTATCTGAGAAACAGTCATATCCAGATCTTTATAATGTTGCTGTATTTTCTTTTGCAATTTCAAAACGACAGGGCATGTAGCATCTATAATCCTGATATTATTCCGGTTAGCCATTTCATAAGTTGAAGGTGGCTCGCCATGAGCGCGTAATAAAACTTTTTTGTCGCGCATATCAGCCAAATCAGAATGATTAATCGTTATTAACCCTTTTTTCTGCAAACGCTCTACTTCCTGACTGTTATGTACGATATCGCCAAGACAGAACAATTCCCCGTCTGCTAAAAGTTCTTTCTCGGCGCTGTTAATAGCATTAACAACTCCGAAACAAAATCCAGAATCTTTGTCTATTTCAACTATTCTCATAATAAATTTATTGCGGTTGCAAAGATAATGATTAATTTTGTCGCGATTTATATATATATTAGAAATATGGCAATAAAATGTATTGGTATTCTCACTTCTGGGGGAGACGCTCCGGGAATGAACGCAGCTATCAGGGCTGTTACTCGAACAGCTATTTACAATGGATTGGAAGTAAAAGGCATTTACAGAGGCTATCGCGGTTTATTAACCGATGAAATCATTCCTTTTCAAACCAATAATGTCAGCAATATAATCCAGCAGGGAGGAACAATTCTTAAAACGGCTCGCTGCCAGGAATTTCGCGAACCGGAAGGCAGAGAACAGGCGTATAAAGTTATACAGAAAGAAGAAATTGACGCACTGGTAGTTATCGGAGGCGACGGCTCACTAAGCGGAGCGCGTGTTTTCGCACAGGAATACAACTTTCCGATTGTAGGTTTGCCCGGCACTATCGACAACGACCTTTATGGCACCGACACCACTATTGGATACGACACAGCACTGAACACAATAGTTGAAGCTATTGATAAAATACGCGATACGGCTTCTTCTCACGAGCGTTTGTTTTTTATTGAAGTTATGGGACGCGACGCAGGATTCCTTGCTCTGAATGGCGCAATTGCCGTAGGAGCCGAAGCCGCCATCATACCTGAAATATGGACAGAAGTCGATCAGCTTGAAGAACTGATAAAAAACGGATTCCGCAAAACCAAAAACAGCAGTATAGTACTTGTTGCAGAAAGTGAAATAACGGGAGGCGCTATCGGGATGGCAGAGCGCGTTAAAAAAGAATATCCCCAATATGATGTGCGCGTCACTATTCTTGGACATATTCAGCGCGGCGGCTCACCAACTGCCACTGACCGTATTCTTGCAAGTCGAATGGGCGAGGCAGCTATCACTGCTCTGATGGAAGATCAGCGCAACGTGATGATTGGCATCCAAAATGACAATATCGTTTATGTGCCATTTTCCAAAGCAATTAAAAAGGACAAACCTATAAACAGGGATTTATTAAATACATTGAGGATTTTATCTATATAATCATCCTTGCAAAAGGAACAGCGTCTATTGAAGAAAATTCTTTATTTAAATATTTAAAATAGCCGCTCATAGCAACCATTGCAGCGTTGTCGGTAGTAAAAGCAAATGGAGGAATATGAATTTTCCACTGGAATTTTTCAGCATGTTCTTCCAATGCTTTTCGCAGTCCGGAATTGGCAGAGACTCCGCCCGCTATGGCTACTTCATTTATATTCAAATCTTTTACCGCTTTACGCAACTTGTCCATCAGAATTTCAATAATTGTGTATTGGAGGCTTGCGCACAAATCGGATTTGTTTTCTTCTATAAAATTTGGATTTGTTTTCAATTTGTCACGTAAAAGATAGAGAAAAGAGGTTTTTAAGCCACTGAAACTGTAGTCGTATGCGGGAATCTGCGGTTTATTTAGGCGGAAAGCATTATAATTTCCTTCCTTAGCTAAACTATCGACCAGAGGTCCTCCTGGATACGGTAAGCCCATTACTTTTGCGCATTTATCAAAAGCCTCGCCAGCCGCGTCATCAATTGTCTGACCAATAATTTGCATATTATTCCATGAGCGAACAGCTATAATTTGCGAATTTCCTCCTGATACTAATAAACACAAAAAAGGAAATTTTGGAGCGCTATTTTCGTTTTTACTTTGTTTGATGAAATGAGCTAATACGTGGGCTTGCAAGTGATTAACGTCGATAATTGGGATTTTAAGCGCAAGCGACAAACCTTTAGCAAACGAAGATCCTACCAATAACGAACCTAATAATCCCGGTCCCCGAGTAAATGCAATTGCAGAAAGTTCATTTTTACTTTTTCCGGATTGTTTAATTGCCTGTTCCACAACCGGAATAATGTTTTGTTGATGCGCTCGCGAAGCTAATTCCGGCACAACTCCACCGTATGCTTCGTGAACTTTTTGTCCGGCAATAATATTCGACAAAAGTATACCATCGCAAATAACCGCAGCCGATGTATCGTCGCAAGAAGATTCTATGCCTAAAATAGTTACATTCATTGTTAATATTTAACTATAATTGAGATACAAAAGTACACTTTTATCCACAAACTTCCAAACTTTCCTTTTTCCCTCTTATAAAACATTCTATACTCTGTACGGCACGGTTTTTTGCAACGTCATTGCGAAGGCGAAGCTTGAAGCAATCCAGTAATATATTTATTTACAACTGGATTGCTTCGCTAACGCTCGCAATGACGATGCACAAAATTAAACCGCGTAAAGTATAACTGCTAAACCATCCCAAAGATAATATCCAAAATAAAATTGCAGTTAAGTAAGAATTTTTATGTATCTTTGTAATCAAAACATTTTAATAGTATGAGCAATACTGATTCACATCGTCCGTTGCCTATTGGCGTTGACTTTTTTCATAAAATGATTGAAAGAGGTTACTACTATGTAGACAAAACTTTGCTTATCAAAGATATTCTTGATAATGAAGCAGAAGTAACGCTTTTTACCCGTCCGCGCCGTTTCGGTAAAACGCTGAATATGACAATGTTGAAAAGTTTCTTTGAAGATACAAGCATACTTCATAAAACAAGTTACGAAAGCGAAAATACCCGCCAACTTTTTGATAATCTGAACATTGCAAGCTCTGGTGAAAAATACATGTCGGAGCAGGGAAAATATCCAGTAATTTTCCTGACACTGAAATCAGCAAAACAGCCTACTTTCGAATCATCATTTTCAGCTTTGCGCGAAATGATTGCAGGAGAATTTAAGCGGCACAGTTATGTTTTTGATTCATTGAACGGTGATGATAAAAAATTATATGAATTTTTATCATCAAGGGAAGGTTCTCCAGATGATTATAAAGTGTCTTTGAAGTTTTTGAGCGAATGTCTGTATAAATATCACAATCAAAAAGTCATTATTCTTATTGACGAATACGACGTTCCTCTTGAAACATCATATTTTACAGGCTTTTATCAGGAAATGATTGCATTTATACAGTCGCTTTTCGAAAGCGCCTTAAAAACAAATATTTATCTTCATTTTGCAGTATTGACAGGCTGTTTGAGAATTTCCAAAGAAAGTATTTTCACAGGCTTGAACAATTTGAATATTGTTTCTATTTTATCAAAAAAATATGATGAATATTTTGGCTTCACACAAAAAGAAGTCGATGAAATGTTTAAATTTTACAAGCTGGAAGACAAACTGGAAGAGGCAAAAAGATGGTATAACGGCTATATGTTTGGTAATGCAAATGTTTACAACCCTTGGAGTATCATAAAAATTACAGACGAATGGGACACGGACAAAAAAACATTACCGGTTGCATTTTGGGCATCCACCAGCAGTAATGCCATAGTTAAGAGTCTTATAGAAAAAATGGATTCCGAACAAAACAGGCAAACTAAACGTGAAATTGAACAGTTAATCAGTGGAAATACCATACAGAAAGTCATTCACGAAGACATTACCTACGACGAAATTGACAACAGCGTCGACAACATCTGGAACTTTATGTATTTTACAGGCTATTTGACAAAAGTTAGCGAAAGCGCTGATAATAAAGGACGTATCATTGCTGAATTGAAAATTCCAAACATAGAAGTTGATCTTATTTTTAGCGATAAAGTTCAGCTTTGGTTCGAGAAAAGAATCAAGGCAAAAGACCTCAAACCGTTCTATGAAGCGATATTAAATGGCGATGCAGAAACGTTTGAGGAAATCCTTAACGACGAACTTTTCGACAGTATCAGTTATTTCGACAGCGCAGAAAGTTTCTATCACGGCTTTTTACTTGGACTTTTACGCGGCGCTACAGAATATATCTTGCTGTCAAACCGTGAGAGCGGACTTGGGAGATGCGACGTTATTATGAAACATGAGCAGTTCACCAAAAAAGCAGTGATTTTTGAGTTGAAATTTACAAAAAATCCCACCGAGATGGAAACTCTGTGCCAAAGCGCATTAGCGCAAATAGACGCTCAAAAATATGATTCCGATTTGCTTAAAGAAGGATTCAAACCTGAGAAAATT
>JAIRPX010000189.1 GCA_031256775.1 Dysgonamonadaceae bacterium | reverse complement strand
GCATCCGGAACGGTAACGGACGAAAACGGAGAACCTGTAATTGGCGCGTCGGTCGTGGTGAAGGGAAATACTTCCCTTGGAACGGTAACGAATCTGGACGGGAAGTTCACGCTGAACGTGCCGGAATCGGCTACTTCCTTGATAATTAAATTTCTGGGAATGAAAGATGAGGAAGTGGCAATTGCATCTAATGTATCGGTTACGCTGCATCAGTCCGAGAGTAATCTGGACGAGGTAATCGTGGTTGCGTATGGAACGGCTAAGAAAAGCGCCTTCACGGGGTCTGCGTCGGTGGTTAAATCAGACAAACTTGCCGACCGTTCTGTTTCCAACATTACAAATGCTCTGGCAGGACAAACGGCAGGAGTGCAGGTTTCCAATACGGGAGGCGGACAGCCCGGCACAGGAGCAACAATTCGTATTCGCGGTTTCGGTTCCTACAGCGCAAGCAGTTCTCCGCTGTATGTGGTGGACGGAATGCCTTTCGACGGGGAAATGTCTTCGATCAACCCTGCGGATATCGAGAGTATGACTATCCTTAAAGATGCTGCGGCAAATGCTATTTACGGAGCGCGTGGAGCTAACGGCGTTATTCTTATAACTACCAAAAACGCAGGCAGCCAGGATGCAAAAGTAACTGTTGATGCAAAATGGGGGAACAACAGTCGCGGCGTTCCAAACTACACGGTAATGACCGACCCTGGCATGTATTACGAAACTTTGTATAAATCGTTATACAATTCTCGCGCTTATAATGGTCAGTCTCCCGACGCCGCCTACGCTTATGCCGATGCAACTTTGTACAAGGGTGATGGCGGAGCCAAATACTTAGTTTACACCGTGCCGGAAGGCGAAAAACTGATAGGACGGAATTTCAAACTCAACCCTAACGCTACTTTGGGATATTTCGACGGGAAATATTATTACACACCCGACAACTGGTATAATGAAGCTTTCGACAAGGGCAATCTCCGTCAGGAATATAATGTATCAGTATCAGGCTCTACGAATAAACTGAACTATTATGTTTCAGCCGGCTATCTTGACGATACAGGTATAATCCCTTCTTCGGGCTTTAAAAGATTTTCGGGACTTGCAAAAACCGATTATCAGGCAAAAAAATGGTTGAAAGTTGGTGCAAATGTTGGACTGACAGAATACAACATAAAAACGCCGTACAACCAGACAAGCTGGGGCTCGTCGGGCAACCTTTTCTACAATACAAATTTGATAGCTCCCATATACCCCATGTATATACGCACGCTGGACGAAAGTGGAAATCCCTACATTATGAAAGATGAAAGAGGTCAAATCATGTATGACTATGGCAATACGACAGGTTTTGTCCGCAGTTTCCTGCCTATGTCAAATCCACTGGGATCGTTGCAGTTAGACAGTTACAACCGTGTATATGACGTTATTACTTCCAAATGGTATGCTATTATAACGCCTGTTGCAGGTTTGACCGTTACTGCCAATCTGGGAGCAAACATCTTTAACAAAAGGGAAAACGATCTTTTCAATCCTTTTCACGGAGGATCTGTTGGCAGCAATGGAGACGTTTATGTAGAACATGAACGCGAATACGACATTAACCAGCAGTACCTGGCAAGTTATAAAAAATCTTTCGGCTTTAACAATTTCGATTTGATGGTCGGAGCAGAACATTACAGCCGCACCATGCAAACTTTGTATGGCGAAAGGCAGAATATCTACAATCCGGATGTGGCTGAACTTAGTAATGCAATTCAATCGCCTCCTGCGGATATAGGCTCTTATACCTACAAGTATGTTACCTTTGGCTTTTTAAGCCGGTTGCAGTATGATTACGACGGAAAATATTTTGCAAGCGCTTCTTACCGGCGCGACGCATCTTCCCGTTTCCATCCCGATAACCGCTGGGGCGATTTCGGAAGCGCAGGACTTGCATGGCTTGCAAGCAAGGAAGATTTCCTTTCCGATGTTTCATGGATTAACATATTGAAAACCAAGATAAGTTATGGAGTTCAGGGAAACGACAAGCTATCAACAACCAATTTCTACAATTATGCCGATTTGTATAAAATTGAAAACGACGGTCTGGATGGATTTTCCGTCATGGCTTCTATCAAGGGCAACAAGGGTATAACGTGGGAAACGTCCTATTCGTTGAATGGCGGTTTCGATTTTGAACTGTTAAAAAACCGTCTCAATGGTAGCATAGAATATTTCAACCGCGCCACAAAAAACCTGCTGTACAATAAACCGCTTCCCGTAAGCAGCGGATTTCGCAGCCAGCCGATCAATGCTTTGGACATGGTCAATCGCGGATTTGAAATAGACTTGAACGGCGTTATCCTGAAAACAAACGATATTGAATGGTCGATTTTTGCCAATCTTACGTGGTTCCATAACGAGATTACAAAAATACCTGAAACTGCCAGTACATTAAAAGAAATTAGAACTTCTTCAAGCATACTGAAAGAAGGAGGTTCAATCTATAATGTGTATATGCGGAAATATGCAGGCGTTGATGCGGAAACAGGAAAATCGCTGTATTATGTCGATCCCGATAACAACGATTTTGAAACAACCGACGATTATGCAAAAGCCCAACAGTCTGATTTGGGAGCAACTTATGCACCTTTCTACGGCGGTTTCGGAACAACGTTGAAACTGTATGGCTTTGATGCAAGCATCCAATGCTCATATCAGCTGGGAGGAAAACTGTATGACGATATATATCAGGAACTTATGCATTCTGGACAAAGCAGCATGTCGGGATATAACTGGCACGTGGATATACTGAAAGCATGGACGCCGGAAAATAAAAATACAGATATTCCCCGCCTTGCATCTTCTGACGACCTGCGCCAGAAACAGTCTTCCCGCTTTTTGACGTCTTCCGACTATTTGAGTATCAATAACATAACAGTCGGATACACTTTCCCCAAAAAATGGCTCGACAAGATAGAGATCTCTTCTATCCGCGTTTTTGCAACAGGCGATAATCTCGGAATATTCACTGCCCGCAAAGGATTTGACCCGCGTGCAAATATTGCAGGGGGTGGTGCGGCTTCCGACTATTCTTCAGGATCAATGTACAGCCTGCTAAGATCAATATCAGGCGGTATTTCCATAACATTTTAATTCACTAAAATATTATTATACGTATGAAATCAATAAAGAAAATATTTACATTCATGGCTTGCGCGCTGCTTATGCTTGCCTGCGATGATTTGAATACCGTTCCGGAAGGCGGTAGTGTTACAACCGACCAGGACAAGGCTATAGGCGAAGCTATTCCCTCAAGGGTATCTGCCAAATTGAGCGGCATGTACAATATAATAGCCCAGCAATATTGCGTTTACGGATCGGCAACCGGTCGTCACGACGATTTCGGTTATCCTGCAATAACGCTTTCGCAGGATTTGAACGGACCCGATATGACCTGTGTTGACGACGGGTACAACTGGTTTACTGTTTCGAGCGATTATACCGACCGCTCTGAAACGTTTGCCAATCCCTATATGAGGTATGGCGTTTTTTACAAACAGATTCAAATGGCTAATTCCATTATCGCTTCCATTGATCCGGAAACAGACAATCCTACACTGAAAGCGTATCTGGCGCAGGCAAAAGCTACTCTTGCTTTCGACTACCTGAGTCTGGTTCCCTACTATCAGTTCAAATACAAGGGACATGAAGACGAACTGTCTGTTCCTCTTATTGGTGGAGACGGCGACCCAGCCAATAATCCACGAAAAACAGTCAGGGAGGTTTATAAATACATTATGGATAATATCAATGAAGCTATTGAAGGTTTGAAAGATTACAAACGCACTTCAAAAGCCGAAATCGATCAGAATGTTGCATACGGAATCCGCGCACGCGCCAATCTTTACATGGAAAACTGGGAAGATGCAGCAGCGGACGCCGAAAAAGCGCTGGCTGGTTACACGCCTGCAAGTCGCGAAGAAATATCTAAACCTGCATTTATCGACATCAAAGATCACAACTGGATGTGGGGATTGATTATTGGTCCCGAAAAAATAACGGCAGCTTATCCTTCCTGGCCTGCAAAGCTGAGTTCATTCTCAGGCGATTCCTATACGGCGGCTGTTGGATGCTACAAGCGAATCAATAAAATTCTGTTCGATCTGATTCCTGCGTCCGACGCAAGGAAAGGATGGTGGGTTGACGACAAACTGAAAACCGCTAATCTGGAATCTGTTACATGGGATGGCAAAAGCGGAAACGATATTCCTCCGCTGGTAATAGACGGAGTGAAAGTAGCTTTCCTGCCATATACCAATGTGAAATTCGGACAGTATGGAGGTCCCGGCAGTACGGTCAATGCAGGCGACTGGTGTCTGATGCGCGTTGAAGAAATGATTCTGATACAGGCAGAAGCTCTGGCAATGTCTGGAAAAGACGGGAAAACGGTTCTTGAAAGTTTTGTAAAAACATACCGCGATCCGTCATATACCTGTCCTGCATCTTCAGGCGAATCATTCCAAAACGAAGTGTGGAAACAGCGCCGCATCGAACTTTGGGGCGAGGGATTTGCAATGTCGGATATTATGCGTCTTGGCAAAAACATGGTTCGCGTAGTGGCTGGAAAGGAATCGAATATTCCGCTGAATTTTCAGTTTAATCTTGCGGCAGATGACGAATGGTTGCTGTTGCGTTTCCCACAGCAGGAAACAAACAGTAACCCCGCTGTTAAACAGAATAGCGGCGGAACGGAACCAAAAGAAGGCGACGGAGCTAATTTAAGAGATGGAATAACAAATTAAATCGTGTTTAATCAAGTTAATATAATAAGTTATGAAACAATATATTTTAATAATAAGTTTAATATTGTCCGGTTTTGTTGCATGTACGGATGATATTCCTGAACGGGAAATATCTCCTGTTACTCCTGAAAACTGTAAAGGCGTTTTCTTTCCTTCAAGCAATAAAGCTTCTGTGGAACTGGAACCGACCGAAGCGACCGAATTTTCCATCACGATTGCCCGTACCGATTCAATTGGAAGTATCGAAGTGCCTATCAAGGTGGACGTAAACGATGAAAATGTGTTTATTGTTCCCCAGAAAGTAACTTTTGCCGACAAGGAAAAGGAAACAACATTTACCGTAAGTTTTCCTCAAGCCGGTGTTGGTACAACTTACAACCTCAAACTTTCACTTGCAGGCGATGAATATGTAAACCAGTATAATGTTGGGCTTCCAACCTTAGCCACAAGCGTAACCCGCGTTAAATGGGATGTTATTAACGATAAAATCGTCATGATAAATCCATTTTGGAGTGGAGACAAGCACTACATTTCAAAAGCTGAAATTGCTTCCTACGGTTCTGGTGATATAGTGAACAGTATCCGCTTAACGAACCCGTTTGCTACGGCAGGAGGCGAAGATGCCCAACCCGACGAAAACGGTATATATCAAGGCGTTCCTGAAATATGGCCTGAAGAAATCCTGAGGGATGATGTAACCGCCATTATAACAGTAGACAGGCAAGATAGAGCTGTTTTCAAGCGTACGACTATAGGCTTTACATGGTATGACGCCGAATCGGAAATAGTTACTGAGGATTATGGCGAAGCTGTTAGAGATGCTGATGGCAATATTGTTAAGATCGTTTTCCCTGCCAAATCGCTTTTCATCATTGCAAACAGCGCAGGACAGGGATGGAGAAGCAGCGAGGATTTGATAGTTTACCTTTCATGGGACGTCTATATGGCGGATAACATGAAAATAGAAGATTTCAATAAACTGGACTATGAAGACATTCAGGGCGCAGTGAGCGAATTTGAATCGAAAGCATACAGTCAAAGCTGGAATCAGGGATTTGCCAAAGCAATTGATGTTGACAGCACAAATACCGAAAGCGAATACAAGAATTTGTATATTTTGCCTGATTTGTATGCTGAAAGTTATGGTTTGGCGTTCTATTATGATGGTAAATCATTAACAGTTCCTGCAAACCAGCAGACAGGTCAAAAATATATGGGTAATCCTATATTTGTATCTGCAAGCAACAGGATAGAATCAAGCGTAACAACTTCGTCCAAAGGCGTTTCTAATTATACTTTCGGTTTGAAATTCCACTACGAAGACGGAACTGTTGTCGGCGAATTTGCCGAAACATTCTACTATTCGAAAGATCCGGTAGCATATTCCATTTCCGATTTCTACGGCAATTTCAAACTTACAGGTTCAAGTCAGTTCACCGGTTACCCCGACGCCGATATGAACGTAACTATTGCCGCCGGAGCGCAGGCAAATACATTTGTAATCACAGGCATGGATTTGTGCGAAGAAGTAGCCGCCACATTCGATCCGGCAACAAGCACGCTGTCTATTGCACCGCAGGCATTAGCCGATTACAATACGTATGATATTACCCTCTACACTACTACTATAGAAGGAGATGTCAGCGAAACAGCAGCTATGGACTTCAACTTCAACATGAGCGGTAATCTGGTGATGACATCAACCAGCGAAGCCGATGGCTACTTGCTCGAAAGTCAAGCCGCAGGAGGCTGGGTGGATGGCTATTACAACCTGAAATTTACTCCGCTGCAGTCGGAAGTAGCGAAAAAAGCTGCGAAAGCAAAAACCGTATCCACGCATGGGAATCCGGCAAAGGTGAAAACGGCTACAAACGCAAAAAAACTTTCAAAAGGTAATTTCGCTGTGCAGAGCAAAGCTTCGCTGAAAACATTCAATAAAAAAAGCGGTTTAGTACCTATGTTTTAAAAAACGGATTTTCAGTGATAAATAAGAAAACGTCGCTCATTTTGGGCGGCGTTTTTTTATACTTTACACGGTTTAATTTTGTGCAACGTCATCCATTTTTAAAGAAGTGTTTAGGCTCTTTTTTGAATGTAATACCATCCATATCAACAGCGAGAGGACAAGTTTAAAACTGTATCCCTGCTGTTTGAATGACTTGAACGCCGAAAAACAGTTTGAGAGCTTCAAAGAATTGATACTTTGCAAAATACCTGCACCTTCTGTCTGTTTGATTTGCAGTTCTGAAAAATCTGTTGTAACTTTGTCCCATAGCATATTTATATTATGGATATAAAAGATTTACTTGGGATTGCGGGATTGTTATTTCCTGCAATACTTCCTGCAAAAACTCCCGATAAACCAAATTTCATCATCATCAATTGCGATGACTTGGGATATGGAGATTTAAGTTGTTTCGGACATCCCTCCATTTTCACTCCGAATTTAGACCGGATGGCTATCGAAGGACAAAAATGGACGAGTTTTTATGTTTCTGCGGCGGTATCTTCGCCGAGCCGAGCCGGATTATTGACTGGTAGATTGGGTGTTCGTACAGGAATGTACGGGAATGAAAAAGAAGTCCTGTTTCCCGATTCCCCTGAAGGATTGCCGGAAAACGAACGGACAATCGCTTCGCTACTAAAGGAAGCAGGATATACCAGCGCTTGTGTTGGAAAATGGCATTTGGGACATACAGATAAATCCATGCCGTGGAACCATGGGTTTGATTACTTTTACGGGATACCTTTTTCGAACGATATGAGCCGCAAGGAACAACAAAAGACAGGTAACCCGAATTATCGTTTTGAACTGCCTTTTTACAATCAACAACAGGTCGTTGAATTGGAACCTGATCAAACCTTACTGACTAAAAGGTTGACAGAATATGCCGTTTCTTTTATAGAAAAGGAAAAAGAACACCCGTTTTTTCTTTATTTGGCGCATCCAATGCCCCATGTTCCGTTATACGCTTCAGGGGAGTTTCAACACAAATCTTTGCGCGGTTTGTATGGGGACGTTGTGGAAGAAATAGACTGGAGTGTAGG
>JAIRPX010000172.1 GCA_031256775.1 Dysgonamonadaceae bacterium | reverse complement strand
TCTTCTTTGGTAAAATTCGTCAAAGTTAATATTTCAGTTACGATATTAAACGGGCTTGCCGAGCCGAGCGTTTGACTTTCAGGGCGGATTCTTGCCTTGTAGTCGCGGATATTGCGCATCCCTATAAGAGCTACGGAATGGGCAAAAGGCGAAAAATTCCGATTATTATGACCGTCGCGTAATTGTCGTAAAAAAATAATCAATGTACTTTCACTCAAACAGTCGGCTTCATCAAACAATATAACGAGCGGTTTGTCGAGCCTTTTGCAGAAATCGCTGATTGACTTTTTTATTACGCCTGTAAAATCGCCAAAATCGGTATTTGCAGCAAATGATGACGAATTTGGAATTTTGTAATCGTCAATAGCATCCCGTAACCGTCGCACAAGTGCAGGTATGCCAATTGTAGCGTCAGTTATACCTTGCAAACTTTCGAGGGAACAAGAAACCGCGTAATACTTTCCTTCAGCGTTCAATCGAAGCGCCAAATCCTGAATAAACGTCGTTTTACCGCTTTGCCGCGCCGCATGGAGAACAAAATAATTACCAGAATCAATCAGGTAATCTATGCCCTGAATACGTTTGGCGGCGTCAATCATGTAATGCTGACGCTTGTTGCACGGTCCTGCTATGTTAAAAATTCTCATGATGATTTTGAATTTTCTTTTTTGTAACTGACAAAAATACAACTTTTATTTTGAATTGCCAAATCTATATTTTTAGATAATAGTTTTGAAGAGTAGCTTTTTTTGCTATGACATAGATACTTTGTATTGTAAAAGTTTTCTTTTCCGTATGTTGTTTCCAAAAAAAACGCAAAAAGCGTGTTACCTTTTTACCCTTTATGTTATTAATGGGTAAACGGACAATTTCCAAAGGGAAATTGATAAAAAAAAGGGAAAAAGTCTGTATTGACATATTTTTGTTTCATTTTTTTTTGCAAAGTTATTGTTTTATGACAAAAAAGCAATACATTTGCAGTCGTTTAACAAATAAATTGATACTTGCTGAAAAAATGAATTGAAATATATAATAAAATTGTCAAAACTTATTGTTGAAAATAAACCAACGTTTAAAATTTCCCTTTATCTTTTTTTGAAATTAAGTAAAATCAGAGAAAAATTTTACTTATAAACTTGAAAATAAAGCTTTTACCTTTATGGGCAAGGCTTTGTTTTCCCGTTAAAAAACTGTCTAATTTAAACGTTGGTTTATTTTAGACAAGTAGGTTCAGATAATTTTAATATTAAAGTGATTAGGAATACGAAATGAATAATATATAAATTATAATATTGAAGAATATGAAAAAAACAATTATCCCCGCGCTCGCAATAAGCGCAATGTTTCTAACCGCTTGCGGCGGCAACAACGAGCCGACGCTTGACGATGAAGGCGGCAACTATGCCTCCGTAGTTTCAGAACTTGGCAAAGACGCCGATTTTTCGCTTTTTGCCGCCGCGCTTGCATCCGCCAATGCTGTGAGCGATGCCGAGAGCTACACCATTTTTGCTCTCCCCGACAGTATTATCCGAATCGACGGCGATGCAATGTCTGTCGCCGACGTGCAATGGCATGTCGTATCCGGAAAATATTCGTCCGAGAAACTCTTGACGGCGCAAACGCTTAAAACCATTGGCGGACAGACGCTTACCGTAACAACCGACACAATAGAATTTGACGACGAACAGCAAGTTGTACTTTATGTAAACAATGTTCCCGTTGATTATCAGTCGGTTCGTTTGCCGGACAAAACGCCGGTTTATCCCGTTGGAACTAACATCGCCAAAATCAGCAGTCCGGTGAACGCAGACAATCTCGACGCTTACAATTCCAATCTGGCTCTGGCTCTGGCAGGCAGATGGAGGATAGTTAAACCGGAGTATTACAAATATTATATCTGGAGCGATGGACATCGCGACGACGAGCCGTTTGACCACTATTTTGACAACGAATTTCCGCACAAAAATTGTTACGAAATTTTCACGCGCAATCCCGAAAGAGCGGCGCAGGGTTACGCAGGCACGTACATGTCGGTTCATAATTGCGGCTCGACGTTCAAGTATTCTCCTTCGCGCAACGTTCAACATATTGATAACGGTTGGTGGAAAGTGTCGAAAGGCGGAATTTCTTTTGACGGAGGTAGCAATTCGTGGCAAAAAGACAGTTTTTTATTTGACGAACGCTGTTTTGATTCCAACAGAAAACTCAAACCGAGAATCACTTATACCAACGGGCGAGGCGACGACTACTATTATGGCGGCGACGAGCTGGTTATTACCGGCGTATTTACCGAACGGATCTACGAATTGAAAAAAGTTCAGTAGTAATTTAGTGAACGAGTAAACAAGTAGACAAGTGAACAAGTAAACAAGGATGGAGAAAATAATAATAAACTAAATTATATAATAACAAAAAAAAATGAAAAAAGCAATTATCGCAGCGCTCGCATTGAGCGCAATATTATTCGCAGCTTGCGACTCGAAAGAAAATGAACAGTCGGCGATTACTGTTGCCGACAACAGCGCATTGACGCAGGAAGTATATGCCGACAAAACCGAAGCGGCAGGCGTTAAAATCACAACCACAGGCGCATGGACTTCTTATGTTTCGGAAAAACAGACAAGCGCCAAATCGCCGCAAATGCGTGCCGCCGATTCGCCTGCATGGATTTCCATTAACCCCGCAAGCGGCAAGGAGGCAGGAAGTTACACTATTGTTATTACGCTTACGCCAAACACGACAGGCGAAGACCGCACGGCAATTATTATAATTACCTGCGAAGACACAACAATAACTGTTACAATTACGCAAAAGGCAACAAAGGAAGACGGTGAAATTCCAACGTCTTTTGACGGCAAAATCACAGGGCAAATTACAGGCGATGCCGCAAGTCTTGCCGATGTTGTCGAAATCAAAGCGTTTGATTATAAGGAAGAATGGGTAGTGGCAACTGCGCCTGTGCAGAACGGCAATTTTACCCTCGCGCTGCCCGAAACCGTAGAAAATAACCGTTTGAGCAGTTTTAACTTGGAAAGTTCGATAACCTTAAGTGATGCCAATGTAAAACAGACACATATAAACTTGGGAGAAGGCAGTTGCTTGAAAGTGTATGGAAATGCAGAAAAACTATTGGGCTACGTTCATTGTTTCTCTGCCGATAAAAAGACAGCCATACATGCTTTTATGTATGTGGATAGGGATTGTAAAATTACAGGAAGCGTAGACAGAGACAGAGTAACCTACGATGTAGATTTGAAAACAGGCTGGAATATAATTTATGGCAAAGTTCTCAATAACAATGTCGATTTTGAATTGACCACCACCAAACCCGATGTGGAATTGAGATGGAGTGTTAGATGGTTTGAGCA
>JAIRPX010000169.1 GCA_031256775.1 Dysgonamonadaceae bacterium | reverse complement strand
ATTGAATGTAACCTGCGCGATGTAGTCCGCGCCCAGCGTGTCTTTGCAGAAACATACTACGGACTGGAAACGCCTTATCCAAGCGGCGTGCGTCCGTCGCTCTTCGGCGCGGCGGCTGTCATTGATTTTTCGCTACTGAAAAACGGGTACATATATCGCGAGGCTAAGCGCAGTTCAGTCGATCTTTATCCTGATGAAAAAACGGGAGTTGAAAATATAAAGCATTGATATACGGTGAACGATTTTCATTGATGAGTAGGGACGTTGTATGCAACGTCTCTACTACTTTTCAGACAATTTTGTACAACGTCATCAAGCGTTAGCGAAGCAATCCAGAAAAATTTTATCTGTTTGTGTGGAATCTGAAAATTTCATGCTATCTTTGCAGCCTTAAAAAAATATCAAAACTAAAACTAACTATGATAAAAAATCCTTTTATTGGGGTTAAAATACTTGTTTTAACTGTTTTATGTTGTTTTCACTTTACCGTATTAGCTATTGAAGAGTTGAATCTAACCGACGCACGTTCTTTTGCACTGGGAAATCTTCATGCGCTTAGTCATGAATCGGTTAATCCTGCCGCGCTTTCTTTCTCCGATCAACTATTGGGCGCTTCTGTTCTTAATCAGTTTGAAATGAAAGAGTTGAATACATCAAACTTGTGGTTAAAATACCCTAATCGCTACTTGGATGCAGGCATAACATTTTCACATTTTGGCTACGAAGATTACCGGATTGTACAGATGCAGGCTGGATTTGCTAAAAAAATTATTCCGGAATTGTCGCTGGGAATCAATTTACTGTATTTCAGGAAATCATCATTCTGGGAAGAAAATGCAGCAAACCGTTTAAGTTCCTGTATCGGAATCGTTTATCAATCCTCTAAAACTGTTGAGTTTTCTTTCCTTGCCGAAAATATCCTGCACAATTTTCCGTACAGATTATGGAAACTTTACGGTGGAATGGATTACCGTGTTTTGGAGAACTGTTCCCTTCTGCTGGAAAGCGGTTATAATGCCAACAAGCAGTTTGATTTTTCCTTAGGGATTGAATATGAATTACTTGACAAGATTTGGATACGGGCAGGAACACAAATTATACTCAAAATGCCGTCTTTTGGAGTTGGATATAAATGGAAAAATTGGACGGTTGATGCGGGCTTCTCTCTGCATCCGGTTTTGGGAACAAGCAGTATGATTGCTGTAACTTATCTGTTAAAAACTACGCATTAGGCTGTAAATCAAAACCCAAAAACTATGAGACGTTTACTTATAATTATTGCAGTTTCCTTTTTTTCGACTGTGCTTCCGGCTCAAAACAGTTCATGGATGCACTATCTTGAAGAACTTGCAGAAAACGACGACACAAATGGCGATTACATTGAAAACCTTTATGAGGAGCTTTCTTATTTGAGCGAACATCCTTTTAATATCCAGACACTTGACAAACATGATCTGGAACGTTTGCCCTTTTTAACTGCCACTCAAATCGAAAACCTGCTGTACTATATTTACCGTTACAGTCCGATTGTTGATATTCACGAACTGAAAAATGTGGAAGACTTTGACAGGCAAACGATTGAATATCTGCTTCCTTTTATATATGTAGGAAAAACGGAATTTTTACCTGATAAACCGACAGCAAAGAATATTTGGAAACTGATAAAACACGAAACTTCTCTGGGAACCAATTTTACGGTTCAGGAAAAAGCCGGTTATAAAAAAGTTTCGCAGGAAGAAAAATCGTTGCATCCTAATCGGTACTATCTGGGAAGTTCGCAGGCGCTTTCTTTTCGTTATAACCTGAATTACAAGGATAAAATACAATTCGGACTGACAGGGAAAAAGAACGCAGGCGAAATTTTCTGGAGCGAACAGCAAAAAGGATTTGAACATTATGCTGTTAGCTTGACGTTCAAAGATTTGGGTAATCTCAAGACGCTTGTATTTGGCAATTATCATCTGTCTTTTGGCGAAGGACTGGTTATGAACAATTTTTTCTCAATGGGAAAAACTTCCAACGCTTTGAATATCAATCAAAAGAATACGGGAATAAGACGGGATGCTTCTGCTAACGAATCCCGAAGTTTTAATGGCGTTGCCGGAACATTGAAATTCAATAAGCTGGAAGCAAGTTTATTTTTTTCCTATCGCCGTCCGGACGCTACGGCTGACAGTTCGACTATCCGTTCATTTAAAACAGACGATTATCACCGGACAATCAATGACATACAGAAGAAAAACAATTCCGAAGTCAATTTAGCAGGAACCAATATCCAGTGGAAAAGCGAATATTTGTCAGTTGGCGCGACTGTTGCCTATTATTCTTTTGGATATAAAGAACTTAATCCTAAGTTAAAACCTTATAACCTTTATTATTTGAGGGGTAGAGAACATGCCAATGCCGGAATAAACTATTCATTTTACAGGCGAAACTTTATGTTTCAGGGTGAAACCGCTATGGATAAGTCGGGTAAAATGGCAAGTATCAATAATTTGTCCTTCACTCCCGCTTCTTTTATCAGCTGGACGCTTTCGTACCGTTATTACATGAAAGATTATAACGCACTGTATTCCAAAGCATTTTCCGAATCTTCAACCGTTCAGAACGAGAGCGGGTTATACTGCGGAATGAAACTTCGCTTTTTACGGCGCTTGGAACTGGCGGGATACTGGGATTATTTTTCCTTTCCATGGTTGAAACATGAAATTGATGCTCCTTCTTCGGGCAATGACTTTCTGGCGCAACTGTCGTATAATACGAGTCAAAACATACAGATGAGCGTCCGTTATCGCTGGAAAGAAAAATATAAAAACCAGTTGGCGGAAAATACATACGAAACTGCAGTGTTGCCTTACAGTCAGCATCTGTGGAGATATGTATTTGATTATAAGCCAAATGAATTTCTCGCATTTAAAACTCAGTTTGACTGTAAATTATTTAAAGACGCTACGGCAGGGCGAACAGGGTGGGGGGCTACGCAAACATTTTCGCTAAACCCCGAACATAATAAGTTTCAGCTAAATGCAGGAATAGCTTATTTTAGCTCGCCTGAATGGGATACGAGAATTAGCCTGTATGAAAAAAACGTACTTCACGCTTTTACTTTTTCTACTTATTATGGAGAAGGATTACGTTATTACGCTTTAATTAAGTGGAAGATAGCACGACCTTTAACTGTCTATCTAAAAGCGGCGTCCACTCATTATTTCGACAGGGATGCAATCAGTTCAGGACTGGAAAGAATTGAAGGAAAAGAAAAGAGCGATATTTATTTTCTGGTTAAGTACAGGTTTTGAAATAACCCATGTTCATTTATTGACATTCATTTTCCTATACATTTAGCGAGTATCAAACAATAGATACGCGCTATAAGTCGATTAAAATTACATTTATAGCGAGTATTATTGTCTTTTATTTTGCTGTAAGTATATTTTTTTATATATTTGCAGCGATTTTCAAATAAATCATTTGATGATATGAAACTTATAGGAAGAAAAGCTGAACGCGCTGAATTGGACGAAATTATGGAGTCCGAACAGTCTGAATTTGTAGTTGTTTACGGGCGGCGCAGAGTGGGTAAGACATTCCTTGTCCGCGAGCATTTCGGACAAAGATTTGCTTTCTATCATACGGGAATAGCAAATACTGAAATGGACGGGCAGTTGAAAATCTTCAACACTTCGCTGCACAAATACGGCGAAATACCTTATCCACAAGTAAAAACGTGGATTGAAACATTTGAACAACTAACGCATCTGCTCACTTATAAGAAGCAAAAGGGCAAAAAAATTGTTTTTATTGACGAAATGCCCTGGATGGATACCAAAAATTCAGGTTTTATACAGGGTTTGGAATATTTTTGGAACTCGTTGGCTTCGGCGCAACACAATATTGTACTGATTGTCTGCGGTTCTGCTACTTCGTGGATGCTCAACAATTTAGTCAATAATCACGGTGGATTGCACAACAGGGTTACGCGGCAAATCTATCTGCGTCCCTTTACCCTTGCCGAATGTGAGGAATATTTTGCGCAGAAAAACATAGAAACAAGTCGGCACGAAACAGTTGAAAACTATATGATTTTCGGTGGCATTCCGTACTATCTTTCACTGATGAAAAAACAGTTAAGTATGGCTCAAAACATTGATAATCTGTGTTTCAAGGAAAAAGGCGAATTAACCGAAGAATTTAACAATCTTTATGCTTCGCTTTTCCGACATAGCGAAAACCACATAAAAATAGTAGAGGCATTAAGCCGAAAAACACAGGGATTGACGCGCGATGAAATAATTGCCTGTACCCAATTGTCCAACGGCGGAGGACTGACTAAAACATTGAACGAATTGGAACTTTGCGGATTTATCCGAAAATATCGCGGCTACAAAAAGAAAAACCGCGACAATCTGTATCAATTGACCGATTTTTTCACGCTGTTTTACTTCAATTTTATGCTTGATAATAAAAATTCCGATGAACATTTTTGGACAAATCTGCTCGAAAATGCTCGCCATAGTGCTTGGAGCGGCTATGCCTTTGAACAGGTGTGTTTGGCGCATATTGCCCAGATAAAGCGTAAATTGGGAATTTCGGGTGTATTGACTAATATTTCGTCGTGGCGAAGCAAGGAAACCGAGCCTGGTGCGCAAATTGATTTGGTAATTGAGCGTAACGACCGCGTAATCAATCTTTGCGAAATGAAATTTGCCAATAAGGAATTTGTTATCGACTCGAAATATGACGCCGTTTTGCGCCACAAACGGGCGACTTTTCGCGAAGAATTGAAAACACAAAAAGCTGTCCATTTGACGATGATTACTACTTATGGCGTGAAACGCAACGCTTATTGGGGAAACGTTCAATCGGAAGTTACAATGGACAATTTGTTTGAAAAATAAAACAGATAAATTACAGACATACGAAAGCGCGAAGGCACGAAACCATAACGTGCAGAGTTATATTTATGTACGTAGAGACGCCAATTTGGACGTCTCTACATTTTAGGCAAAATTAAGAATTTCTCACTGCTTCTTCACCCACTTCAAAGCTTGCCCGTTATTCGCTTTCACAAAATACAAGCCTGCGGGCAAATTATCGACCGGAATATTTTCTGTTTCGCCCGTAACATGGCGAGTTAACAGCATATTTCCAGTGATATTGTAGAAATAAATGGTTTCGTTGCCCTGCAAGCCGCTTATTGCTACAGATTTGGTTGCCGTATTGAAGTAAACCGTAACTTTTGTTTGTTGCAGTTCCTTTATACCGGACTGGCTGCCATTGTATTCATACGCGCCCTTGTCAATTTTTCCATTATATATTCTTGGATTTCCGGCGAGGTCAGTTCCATTGATAATCCATTCGGGAATATTTTCCGTACTACCGGCGTCGATGTATTCGGAGGTGGATTTGAGGCGGAAGTCATTTCCGTCATAGTTTACAAAATTATCTACGAACTGTTCGTATATAGTATTGTATGTTAGGGTATTGTCCGAATTAGTCAAATTGTTTTCCGAATATCCTCCCCTGTTGTTTACAATGGTTGAATTATATAATGTAGCGGTATATGTTTTTCCGGAAGAAACATAACCATAATTGTACACTCCTCCGCACCTGGAGAAAGTCTTGCCGCTTGCGTCCGCATAGTTATTATATACGCAGCAATTGGCGACAATCCCCGCGTAATTATAAATCCCGCCACCCATGGCAGCGCCATTAGAATAACTGTTGGCATAGCACGATAGGGCATTTCTCTTTATAATGCAGTTTTTAACGATGCCCTTGTCATTATAAATGCCACCGCCATTTCCGAAAACGCCATTAGTAATGACGCCTTCCCTGTTATCTACCGAATAATCATTATCAAATACAAGGCACTGTTCGACCGTTCCCGCATCATTATAAATGCCGCTACCGTATTTCGCTGAGTTTTTCGTCACTACACATCGGCTAACGGTGATTTTCCCATACGCATAAATGCCGCCGCCACATCCTTGTTCAGAACTGCTTATAACTACGCTTTTACTGCGGTTGTTAACTCCACCTTCGGTAACGGTGAATCCATCAAACACAGTTTCGCGCTTAAATTCATACAGGCATGTAACAACGCAATAGCTGTTGCCTTCTTTGCCATCCGTATGGTCAATGTCACCGCTTAGTATGGTTTCGTTGACAAATTCCCATGCTTCTATTATACCGTTGTTATCCTTGTCCGATGTAACCCTTTCGGATATTTCGGCTTCATTTTCAGCGAAGCCTCCGTAGAGATGCACGCCGTCCCTGAGCTTGAATGTTTTGGAACGGACATTCTCTATATCCGTCAATCTGGTAGGGTAGTACGTTCCTTTAGCCACCCAGATTTCGTCGCCTATGGCGGCTTTGTCGATCATTTCCTGGATATTGCCGGAAGCATCAGTCCATGAGCTACCCTTTCCTGTCCCGTTTTCCGTTACGTAGTGAATGGTTTTCACACCAGGGTTAACTGAAATTGTATCCCCATCATCAACAATATTAAAATCGCGCCATTCTTCTGAGGACTGGTATGCAGCTTTCTTTCCGACAGGCACGTGCAGGTTAATAGCGGCTTTGTTGACTTCCATAAACACGTCCCTCCTATTGCCATAGTACCATCCCATTGACACATTAGAAGGATCATCCCACGAAACATAAAGATCCGATAGCCCGATGCATCCTCTAAAGGCATAGCCACCAATTGAAACAATGCTTTTAGGAATAACAACAGCCGTTATATGGGTATTACTCCTGAATACCTCAGCTGCTATTTCGCGCACAATCCAATCATACGGAGGCTGAGGCCACTTGCTCGGATCAACAGTAAACATCTCCGGAATTACAATTTCCCCGCTAACGTCATCTTCCAAACCAAACAAAGTTGCATACTGAAACTGTTCGTCTGAGCTTTCAGGAACAAACCACATGCCGTTATAGATATATGCCGCCTGCATATATACGGCACACATAACTAAAAAAATTGAAATAATAATTTTTTTCATTTTAAATTGATTTTTATGTTAAATAAATATGGCGACAAAGGTAGGGCATATATTGACATGCGTCAATCACCCAAAAGGGTGATTTTTTTTAGATTTTGCTGCTGTTATACTTTGCACAGTATGGTTTTGTGTACCGTTATTGCGAGCGATAGCGAAGCAATCCAGAATTTAGTTTTCAGTTTTCAGTTTTCAGTTTTTTACTTGATTGCTTCAGGCTTCGCCTTAGCAATGACGACGCACAAAACCATAACGTGCAGAGTTATATTTATATACGTAGAGACGCCCAATTTGGGCTTTCGCGCCTTCGCACACGTAGATAATCACTTTCGTACGTCTTTCGCAAACTCCGACGGCGTTCTGCCGAATTGCGCCTTAAACGCTTTAGTAAAATAGGATGGGCTTTCAATGCCAATTTGATAACCTACTTCGGTAATTGTCATGCCGGTATTCTTCAATAAATCGGCGGCTTTGTCGAGACGCAATTTCAGAATATAATGTCCCATAGTTGTTCCGGTAATCGTTTTGATGGTACTGTACAGTTTGGAACGGTTTATGCCGAGTTCGAGGCAAAGATGATTGACCGAAAATCCGGGATTATTCATATTAGCTTCAACAAGTTCCGTAAGTTTTGAAAAATAAGCTTGTTGCTGTGCGTCAAGCGATTTCATGCGTTTATCGGCTGCCGTTTTGACAGGGATAAAATTCTTTAATTCAACGGAACGAGCCAAAAGATTTCTTACGGTAGCTCTTAATAGCCTGACGTCGAACGGTTTGGGAATGTAAGCCTCAGCTCCGCTTTCGATACCTTCTATCTGATGTTCGACTAACGATTTGGCAGTCAGAAGAATAACGGGTATAAAACAAGTGCGTAGATATTTTTTCAGCTGAGCGCAGAATTCAATACCGTCCATTTTGGGCATCATAACGTCGGATATAACCAAATCGGGAAAATGCGTATTGCATTTACTGAAAGCTTCTTCTCCGTCGAAAGCCAGCACAATATTATAGTCATGCTTAAAATGCTCGCGAAGCATCATCAACATTTCCTGATTATCGTCTGCCAACAGGATAGTTGGCTTATTTTCAGGATTTTCCTCTTCCGCAGGAATGATTTCGATATTTTCATATCCGGTAACGTAGTCAGACAAATATGCGCTTAATTCAAAGGAATGTGTATCTACTTTTTCTCCTTTTTTCAAATATCCGTCGTCAAGCGGCAAGGCAAGGATTATTTCCGTGCCGGTATTCCGTTTGCTGCTAACCACAATACCGCCATGATGCAAACGGACAAGGGAACGCACCAAAGCCAGTCCGATGCCCGAACCTAAATGTTTACTTGTTTTACTTTCAACCTGATAAAAGCGCTCGAAAATCTTCGGCAGCGATTCCGGAGAAATTCCAACGCCAGTATCCCTTACGGAAATTATCAAATGACTGTTACCGTAAAGACTGTCCAAACACCGGAAAGAAAATTCGTAACAGCTTGTTTTGTTCCGTACATTGCCCGTTGAAATCTCAATGTCTATTTTTCCTCCGGCTTCGGAATACCGGATACTGTTTGACAGAATATTGGTCGCCATTTTACCGAAATGCTCTTCATCTATCCACATCACGATTTTTTCTTCCGGCATGGTCAAACTCATCGATATGCCTGAAAGCGACGCCCAGTCCTGAAATTCGGCGTAAATCTGCGAAATAAAATCCTGAACGGAAACACGGGTTGTTTTCAGGCTTGCTTCCTTGACGTCGGAACGGTGAAAATCAAAAAGTTCCCTGATAAGATTCAGAAGCTTGTTGTTATTCCGTTTAATCACTCCAAAATGCTTATTTCCGTTAAGGCTCAATTCTTCTTCGCTTAATTCCTCAATAGCCGAATTAATCAAAGTCAGCGGCGTTTTAAATTCATGCGAAACATCTGTAAAAAAGCGCATTTTCAATTGCATCATTTCTTCCTTTTGCTGTTCGCGTTCGGTTTGCATTGCAATGGTTTGTTTCATCTGCATCCATTGCAAAAAATATCGGATAAAGGCATAAATCAATATCAAGCCGATGATAGCATAAATCAGTATTGCCTGCAGCGACAACCAGAAAGGCGGCTTTACGCGGAGCGTCATCGTTGCGAAAGAGCCTTTCCAGTCTTTCCAGCCGCCGGCTTCAACCGTTAAAAGATACGAACCTGAGGGCAGTTTACGGTAAGAGACGCGCGGCTCTTTTCCCATCTCGATATAACGCCATTCATTGTCGTATCCTTCCAAACGATAGCGGTAGCGAATATGCTGTCCGGGGTTGAAAGACAGGGAAGTAAAGTCCAGCGTGAAATTATTGTCGGGATAATCCAATACCAGATTCCGGGAAAATTCAATGTCGGAATCCATTAATTTTCCATTTACATAAACCCGCGAAAAAAATACGGAAGAGGAACCCGAATCTGTCGTATTTGGCGTCGGCATGAAATAATTCATACCTTTGGCGCCGCCAAAATACAGGACGCCGTCGTTATCTTTACATGAAGAAGAAGTTCCAAACATGTAACTTTGCAATCCGTCATTAATATCAAATACGTTGAAACGCTTCAATTTTGTGTCGAAACACGAAAGAGAAAAACCGCCGCACCAAATATTTTCGTACTTATCTATTTCTACGCTTTCAATATCGCCCGAAGGAGCGCCCGATTCTACGCCATATACTTCGCAAGTATAGTCGTAAGTTCCGCTGGGACGGTCAATTAGCGTGAAGCGGTTTAATCCGCTGCCCATCGAGCCTATCCAGTAAACGCTGTCGTTTTGCCTGTCGATTGACCATAAAAAATTACTGCTCAGGCTACCCGATTTGTTTTCTTTAGCTACGTAATGAACGATATTTTTTATATCGCCGTTTTCCTTAAAAATCAATCTGTTAATTCCGAAAGACGAGGTTATCATCAATTCGTTTTTTTCTTTATCGGAATAAATATTGTGAAGCAAATCGGTTGAAAGAGCCGGAGTGGTAGTCGAAGACAGCGTTATTTTTTTAAGCCACTTTCCGTTATGTTTTTCAAAACATTCCAATCCGGCGTGAGTAGCAGTCCACAAACGGTCGAAGCGGTCAAATTCCAGCCAGAATATATGCCGCGCAGTTTGCAATACTTCTTTGGTTTGCCGGTTTTGTTTGCCGATAATTACCACAGTATTGTTTACGGCGGCGAAAATATCGTTAGCGTCTGATTTGATGCAGGTTACAGCCGGAAGCAGTTGTGGCGTCCGGCAAAAATTTTCCGGCGCTTTTTTGTTTTTAACATTTAAGCGGCTTATTCCTCCGTATTTTGTTCCAAGATAAATAAAATTATCCGAGCTGTGGTGAATAGAACTGACAAATTCAGCATCAATCGTTCCTTCCGAAGGATATGGACTGTAATTGATAGTTTGGAAAAATTTCGGGCTGGTATTGGCAAACGAAACTCCGGCGCCCCAAGTCGAGATCCATATATTGCTGTTCCTGTCGAGGAAGATATTATTTGGGTCGTTTCCTATCGAATGGGCGTTCAGGGGATTGTGCGTATATTCAATCATCAGCGGCGGAGCGCCTTCTTTTCCGATTTGGAGAACGCCATGATCGGAACCGAGCCAGATAAAATTATCGTCTAAATAAAAAGCCAGGACATTTCGCCACGAATAGGCAATTGTCCTGACAGGTTTCATTTCCGTGACGCCGATTATGCTGTATTTCACAATTCTGTCCCAATATGCTATCCACAAGCTACCGTTTTCGTAACGCATATCCTTGATACCCTGCCCGATATTCTGTTCGACATATCCGGCAAAATAAAATTCGCCGTCGCTTCCGCGACTATAACAGCTGATGTTGTTTTTGCCGGATAACCACACATTTCCTGTTTCGTCGAATGTCAGTTTCGGATTTGAATATTCCGACAGGAACGCCGTTTCGCTTCCGATTTTGCAAGGGGTGATGATATACTTATTCGCATCGGGATTGTAATTTACTTTTCCCAGACGGATACAATTAAGGTCGGTAAAAAACCATAAGAGATTGTCGTAACCTCGTTTGAGCGAGCGCACTTGCCGGTAAAAATCAAGATTTTCCGAATCGTCTATTTCTACGTCCACATATTGTTTTTTGCGAATATCGAAACAAGCTATACCGGCTTCGGTAGCCATCCATAGCATGTTACCGACAATTTCGACGGCATAAACGCGATTATAGTAAACAGAGTTTATTTTGCCGTTGTCGTAGCGGTAGGAGTCGATGGAATAACCGTCGTAGCGGTTCAGACCGCGATGCGTTCCGAGCCAGATGTAGCCGATTGAATCTTGTGCTATGCAGGTTGCGTTGTCGTGTAGCAGCCCTTCGTTGCGGGTAAGGTGGCGAAAGACGAGTCCGGATTCTGCCTGTATATCTCCGCAACAGAAACAACAGAGTACTGTAATTGGTATTAGATGTTTGAAAATTAGCATATTCTTGGGTTTGTTGCGAGTCATTTATTTTCTTTTTATATATTTTTAAATCAACCTGTTATACTCTGCACAGCATAGTTTTATGCAACGTCATTGCGAAGACAAAGCCTGAAACAATCCAGCAATCTATTTATTTACAAATAGATTGCTTCGCTAACGCTCGCAATGACGTTGCACAAAATTAAACCGCGTAAAGTATAATTCTATTTGACAAACGATTGTCTGCGTTGTCAAGAATGCACAAAGATACAATTAAAAACTAAAAACTGAAAACTAAAAACTGAAAAAAAAGTATTCCCATTTTTGCATTAAATAAAAAAAGTGTTACATTTGCAGCGCAAAAGCAAAAAAAACGAAAACATGAGTTTTTATTCAACATATATTGCCCTATTAAGAATATTTAACTGCTCATATTTGTATGAGTGGAATAATTTCTTAACACACACACACACACACACACACACATGTCTCGTCCTAAAAAAACTTTACAGATTATTTGTCTATGTCCTGCTATAACTTGACATTTTTGTATTAGTCCTGTTATTACTTTACGATTTACAAATGTAAGAATAAATTCTAAATC
>JAIRPX010000155.1 GCA_031256775.1 Dysgonamonadaceae bacterium | reverse complement strand
AAGAGACGGCTTGTTCTCAACAACTTTGATTAGTCCATATCCCATTACGGTTGTTCCAGGATCAATCCCCAAAATAATTTTTTCTTTTATCATTATGCAAATTTGCAGGTAAATATATATACTCTACGCGGTTTAATTTTGTGTATCGTCATTGCGAGCAATCCAGAATTTAGTTTTCAGTTGTCAGTTGTCAGTTTTTAACTTTTAACTGGCTTGATTCAGTCCCTGCCTTCGCAATGACGTTTTACAAAACAATACCGTGCATAGTATAACTTGTTTTTTTGCAAAATTACATATTTTCCGGCACAAAACCATACAGTGCAGAGTATAGTGGAAAGATATGCTCATTTATAAATATTTAAAAATTATTGCGCAAAGTTGAAGATGTTTTTTTATCTTTGTACCCGTAAAAAAAATTATTACTATTAACAAACTTATACTTATGTTTAAAAATCATCCGAAAGGATTATACGCACTGGCTTTAGCCAATACAGGAGAGCGATTTGGTTATTACACCATGATGGCTATTTTTGTACTGTTTTTGCAAGCTAAATTTGGTTTTGATTCAGCAGGGGCTACTCTGCTTAATTCCATTTTTTTAGCGTCAATTTATTTTTTACCGCTTGCGGGAGGTATTATTGCCGACAAATGGTTGGGATACGGAAAAACCGTTACGATTGGCATTATTGTGATGTTTGCCGGTTATCTGTTGATGACAATTCCGGGAATGGGTATGATTCCCATGATTGTTGCCCTGTTTATAATTGCTTTAGGCACAGGGCTTTTCAAAGGTAATTTACAGGTGATGGTGGGTAATCTCTACGATAACCCCAAATATAAGGAACGCCGCGATCCAGGTTTCAGCCTGTTTTATATGGCAATCAATATTGGCGCCATGTTTGCTCCTGCCGCAGCCACAGCTGTAACAGACATTTTTCTGAAAAAAGCAGGTTTATTCTACGACGCAAAAATTCCAGCATTAGCGCACCAGTTCCTGAACGGTACGATTAAGCCGGAAGGCTCGGCTGACCTTAATATGCTTGTTTCAGCTCAGAATACCGGAATAAACGATTTAACGCAGTTCTGTGAGTTATATATTGAAAAGCTATCGGAATCATATAATTATGCTTTTGGCGTAGCATGTATTTCGCTGATCGTGTCGATGTTGATTTTCCTTGTTTTCAGAAAAACATTCAAACATGCCGACTACAATTCCAAACAGCTTGCTACACAGACAAATAAAACGGTTGTAGAGCCTGAATTGACCAAAAAACAAACAGCTGAGCGCGTTTTTGCATTAGTTCTTGTTTTCTTTGTTGTGATTTTCTTCTGGATGGCTTTCCATCAGAACAGCCAGACAATGACTTTGTTTGCCCGCGATTATACCCAGAACTTCGCCGAAGGATGGACAAGAATCGGATTCAGTGTATTAAATCTGTCGCTTATAGCTGTTGGAGTTTATGCCCTTTTCAGTATTTTCCAGTCGACCAATAGAAAGGGTAAAAGCCTTTCAGGGCTTGTACTTGTTGCTGTTTTAGCCATTCTGGTATGGAATTATACAGGCATGAACCAGCGCATTGATTTTCTACCGCAAATTTTCCAGCAGTTTAATCCTTTCTTTGTGATTGCACTGACGCCGTTTTCGATTGCCATATTTGCATGGCTGGCTAAAATTGGAAAAGAGCCTTCCACGCCCCGTAAAATTGGATTGGGAATGTTGGTTGCCGCACTTGGATTTGTGATTTTGGCAATTGCATCTTATAGCTTGGCAAGTCCGGCAGATTTGGAATCGGTAGGAGGCGTAAGTCCCGATTTGGTTTCACCTAACTGGTTGATAAGCACGTATTTTGTATTAACATTTGCAGAATTGCTTTTAAGTCCGATGGGAATTTCTTTCGTAACAAAAGTTGCTCCGCCCAAACTGAAAGGCTTGATGATGGGAGGCTGGTTTGCTGCAACAGGAATTGGTAATTTCCTCACATTCGTTCCTGGATATTTGTGGAATACAGGAATTTCACTATGGATGGTTTGGGGTGTGCTGATTGTATTATGTCTGCTTTCGGCTATCTTTATTTTCTCTATAATCAGACGTTTGGAAAATGCTACAAAATAAAGGGGCATAATGGCAGATCACAACATATTGGGAAAAACAGGTGAAGATGCGGCTATTGACTACTTGCAGAAGCAGGGATACCGGATTTTGCACCGCAACTGGCGACGAGGCAGTTATGAAATTGACATTATTGCCAGTAGCAAGGAAGAATTGGTGTTTATTGAAGTTAAAACACGCTCAAATAATTCATATTCCAATCCCGAAGATGCTGTTACCAACAGGAAAATAGATAATATCGTTTCGGCGGCAGATTTCTACATCAAGACGTTTGATGTTGATTTGCCTGCCCGTTTCGATATTATCTCTGTGATAGGACAGGCGCCGCCTTTTCAGATAGATCATATAGAAGACGCTTTTTATCCTCCGGTAAAAACATACCGGAGGTAAAAATCAAAATTCAAGTCCGACATGTATTCTCAATGCGCCTTTGCTTATCTTGTTTCCTGTATCCAGGTAGGTTAACCGGCGGACATATTCAATCCTGAAGATTTGGAAAATATTGGAAAATCCGATATTTGTTTCAATATATGGCTGATTGCCAAGCGGAATTATTTCCTTAGAGAAAGGAAACAGTTCGTTATGTAAAGCAGGATTGTTATTTTCCGACAAAGGACCATAAATAAAACGGCTTCCGATGCTTGTTCTGATTTTATTTTTTGGCGCAAACAAACGAACCGGCGACCAGTTGAAATATAAATTAACATTTCCGGCAACAAAATTGTCTGTCGCAAATTCGTGATAATTCATTAGGTTAAATCCTTTTTTGTCAAATACATAACTTTCATTTCCCGTTAAGACAAACAATAAATAGAAAGGCAGGCGACTCCATACTTTTCCAGCAGAAAGTTCTGCATATACTTTTCCTGCATCTTCCGGCATGGCAATCCATTTGCTAATACTGCCATCAGTGATATGATAATCGTATTTCGAACCAAAAATTCCGCTTAAACCTATCCTGTGCCTGAAATTAATTTCATCATCTCCCCTCCGTATACAATATCGGTTGTCGCGACTTTGAAAAAATATTTCAGTTGGAGCATAATGCATTGATATATTTATTTCCGATGTTTTAAGCCCTCCATATTTATCCGCCCCATACAGTTCCTGATATAAATGTTTTCCTTCCAGCCTGAATGAAAATTTATTGCTAAACTCTTTATCGTAAGCAAGTAATCCCATCTTTTGCAACAACAGAGTTTTGATGCGAGGCGGAACGATACCGAAAAAAATATCATCATAATCAGACGTTAATATGTCATATCCTGGAATTGACAGGTCTTTTAAATACGTAAATGAAATTGAGGAACGGGGAAATTCCCAGATAGATTTGTCTTTTCGCGGAAAAGAATAAATGATGTCGCCACGATAATTGAACAGCTTGGATTTCAGCCCATAAGTGACATAGCCTCCTACCAGAAGGTGTTTATTCAGGTTTAAGGTTGTATTTCCTTCCGCCTTTATTTGATAGCCCTCTATTTCGTTGAAACTTATTATCTTGGAAATATCGCCCAATTCAAATATGCCATTTTTTCCTCCAATTGTCAAATGGTTTGTCAACAGCAAGTTGACTAATGTTTCCATGTTCCTGAAAGCAGATGAATTAGAAATTGTATCAATAAGGTTTTCAATCTGCATTTCGGAATCAGTCAGAGGTTCGAGCCTGTGAGTTTCCCAAAAAGTATTTTCTTTGGACGAAAGGTTTTCTGCCTGTTTGTTTTTTAGTTCGTTTTTTCCAATATATTCCGGATAAATGTAGTTGGAATACAGCGTATTACGTGTGAGCATAATGCATCCGTCCCTGTCGTCGCCCAAAAATAAGCGGCTCTTTTTTTCAACCAAAACAGGAATATTTTCTTTTTCGTCGAATTGCTGAATAAACAGCGCTTCCTTGATGAAACTGTTTGAATTATAGATATTATTCAACGAGAATACAGCTTTCTTCAATATATTATTGCCATCAGCCGTGACATAAAGATAACCGGCAAAACCTGAATCGTTTATTTTGTTTGGAAAGAAAACAATTTCATAAAACGGTTCCCCGTCGCCTGTCTTTTTTTCGGAAAGAAAATATGTGTAATGATCGAAAGCGTTTTCATTTAAAGGTCCTGAAAACGAATCAAACATTACGTCGCTCTTTTTTTTGTACAAATCAACATCGCCGAGAAAATCGTTCAGGAGTGAAGCGATATTCTGTTCTCCAAGAACATTATAAATACTGCGATTCAGTGAAGATTGAATCATGCGTCCTTCTTTATTTGCTGTATTATCGGAATAGCATGTAAAATAATCTTCGTATAATGCAGTTGTCAAAACCAGGTTTTGAGGATTTTCTTTTTGAGGATGAGCGTATTTAAAAAATGGAATATACGGCTGAATTATATGTTTGTATATGAAATAATTTTTTCTTTTCAAATTATTTAGCTGGTCATTGAGCGATTCTTTATTTGCTATCAAGTTAATGCCTGTTTTTTGATATGCATCATATTTAGAGCATGAAGGTGAAGCTTTCTTTTTATCAATCAACTGTTTAACAATTGAATCAGCCTTCGTTTTAAAAGGATAATATCGCAATGCCTGAATATCCATAACGGCATATTTTATTTCCGTTGGGGATTCCTGAGCATAAATTGTGGCAGATAGAAAAAAAGACAAAAAAAGCAATGATACAGTAAATCGCATTTGAGTGAATCGCATATAAATATTGCCGCAAAAGTAAGAATTATTTATTGCAAAAACAAACTCAAGAAAAAGAATTAGGAATTAGCGCGAAGCAATCCAGAAATACATGTATAAAATTAAACGTTCCAGATCTTAAATATCTGGAACGTTTATTTTTGAATTTGCCGACAAGTTTGAGAAAATATACCTCAGTCTTTAGCTTTGGGGAATGCCGATATTCTTAACCGCGCCGCCCCCATTGGAATCAGCGTTATATTTTCAAGCGCATCGCTTTGAACAGCGTTTTCTTCCGGCAAAACAGCCGTCAATCCATATTTGTCTATTGTCCAGGATGGAATCCTACGCCCTTTAGCTTCAACAGTTATCGGAACGCTTTCCTGAGTGAATGGAAAATTATCGCCCAACCATGCTCTTTTCACTATCCGGAATGAACCGTTCAAATCTTTTTCATTGATATACAATGCATAATTCCACGGACTCGCCGGATACAGTTCATAAGACGGCCACGCTTCCGGATCTGCATCTTTTTGCCATTGAGAATCCCCGATAGCCGTTTCCTTGCTGTTAACTTTTTTATATTCTTCCTTAATTAAAAGTGAAAAAGTCAATGGACCATAATTAAGGCTTACGCTGTTCCTGTTTGTCGCCCATTCAGATACTGAAAGGTGCATTGGAAGATGAATGTCAACAAAATCGCCATCTTTCCATTTCCGTTCTATTTTAACATATTTACCGGCAATTAATTCTTTTTTGATCTGAGTGTTATTGATTTTAAGACTTGCGCCATTACACCATGAGGGAATTAAAAGATAAAACGGAAATTCAACCGTTTCTGACATATTAAACCTGAAACGAACAGTTTCCTCAAAAGGATAATTAGTTTCTTCGGTAAGTACAACAGGAACTCCATTTTTACCAGTCGTTACTTTAGCGGAACAAGCTCCATATAAGGCTATTGCCATGCCATTATCTGGCGAAGCAAATACCAGATTTTCGGTATAATAAGGCCAACCCTGCGCATGATTGTGCTGACAACAGCGACTGCTGAATGGATTCATCGCCAGAAAAGGACCTCTATTGTCGATTCCCGGATGGTGATTTTCCGAATCGCTGATAGCCTGATTGGGAGCTGTTATATACCTTAAAGCTTTGAAATCGGGCATAACAGCTGCAGGATAGGAATTAAAAGCGACATTTTCACAATTAGCAGCCCATAAAGGATCGCCTGTTATGCGCAGCAGGATTTCATCAGAAGCCATCTGTTCTACAAATCCGCAAGTTTCTGTTCCCTGACGCGGATCTATGTAACCCATGCGGGCATTTTCGTCAGCTCCAAACATACCTCCGGGAACTTGTCCGAAAATTCTTCTTATCAGATAATAGTCATTGTATGAAGCTCTTAAATGAGCAGAATCGCCAGAAAGCATGTAATAAGTTGCCGGTTCGCGAAAGCACTGGGCAACATTAACATTGTGCCAATTGGGAAGGTATGAATCGCCTGTCCAGTCGGCTGTATTGCGGTGAATTTTTTCGGCAAGTTCCAGCAAGAACGGCTCGCCGGTAATATTGTAAAGCCAAAAAATGCTGTACAGGTTATCACCACCCCTACTGTTTTCCCAATAATCTTCAAGAAGCTGACTGTCGGGAACTGTCATTTGCCATTTAAAATAACCGGTCATCAGATCAATCACCCGCGAATCGTTGGAATACTCGTAATAAGACTGCAAACACCAGAGCGCTATCATATTAGACCAGAGTTCAGGATTTCCGCGAACAATATTTTGCGTACCGAAATAACCGTTTTCCTGTTGACTTGCCAGCATTGCATTAATCCAAAGTTTGGTTTCTTTGAGCATTGAAGAATCGTTCAGAATATAAGCCAGGTTGCCATAACCTTTTAACCAGTATGGAACTTCTTCCCATCCATGACTTCCGCCTTTTGTGAGCCAGGCATTATCTTCCTTTTCCAGCCAGGCGCTGATTTCGCCCAATTTTCCGGTTAATCCTTCTTTTTGCAGAAGTAAATATTTTTTCAACCATCCTTCAGGTTGAATGGCTCCTACCGGTAATTTGATGAAATTCAAGGGTTTCAAAGGTTGCCGGTTCCCGATATAATTAGAATTAACGATAGAAACATCAGGACGATCAACCAGTTCAATTTCAGTATCGCCTATTGCAACTCCGCACGAACACGACATGCTGGCGATGATAAAAAGTTTAATAATTCGTTTCATTTTGTTTTTATTTTAGATGTAAACTTCACATATTCCTGAATTTACTGAAAATCTGTTCTTTAACAGACTGCGACGGTTGAAAATTCGACGATTTTTCCATTCCTGATATAACTTCTTTCTGTTCTTTCGTAAGGTTTTCAGGAATATAAACTCCTATGTTAATCAACAAATCGCCTGTTCCATAATGATTTACGGAAGGAAGTCCCTTGTTTCGCAATCGCAAAACCTTACCGGGCTGAGTTCCAGGATCTACTTTTATTTTTGCCTTACCATCCAATGTCGGGATTTCTACTGTTGCTCCTATCGCCGCCTGCGGGAAGCTCAACAGGAGATTGTAGATTATATCGTCTTGGTCGCGAATCAGTTCGGGATGCGATTCTTCCTCAATTAGCACGAACAAATCGCCATTAACTCCTCCGCGACGGGCTGCATTGCCTTTGCCGCCAAGCGACAGTTGCATACCTTCGGCTACTCCTGCAGGAATATTAATTGTTATAACATCGTCGCTTCGCGTTATGCCTTCACCATTGCATTGAGGGCATTTATGGGTTATGCGTTTTCCTTCGCCATTACACTCGGAACATATTGTCCGCGTTTGCATTTGTCCAAGAATCGTGCTAACTGTTCGTGTTACCTGACCGCTGCCTTTACACGTGTTGCAAGTGGAATAGGAATTGCTGTTTTCAGCTCCCGTTCCATGACAGGCAGAACAGCTGACATATTTGTTCACTTTGATTTTCTTTTCAACTCCGGTTGCTATTTCTTTCAGGGAAAGTTTGACTTTTACCCTCAAATCAGATCCCCTGTTCATTCTTCCGCCGCTGGAATTGCCGCCAAAATTGCTGAATCCTCCAAACCTGCTGAAGCTGCCTCCGAAAATATCTCCAAAATGAGAAAAAATGTCTTCCATCGTCATTCCTCCGTCATATCCGGAAGAACCGCCCATTCCTGCATGTCCAAACTGGTCATAGCGCCTGCGTTTGTCTTCATTACTAAGCACTTCATACGCTTCGGCAGCCTCTTTGAATTTTTCTTCAGCAGCTTTATCATCCGGATTCTTGTCGGGATGATATTGCAGGGCTTTTTTGCGGTACGCTTTTTTTATTTCCTCCTGAGAAGCTGTTTTTGATACTTCTAAAACTTCGTAATAATCTCTTTTTGTCGCCATTATTAATTTTTTCCTTAATTTGCTACCACTACTTTAGCATGGCGAATTACTTTATCATTCATCATATAACCAATTTGTACATTGTCGATTACCTTGCCTTTTTGTTCTTCGTTCTGTGCAGGGACAGCGGCAACGGCTTCATGCAGATCGGCATCGAAAAGCTCTCCTGTAGATTCAATTTGTTTCACGCCGTTTTGTTTGAGAAAAGCGTTGAACTTACTGTAAATCAATTCCACTCCTTCTTTAACAGCGGTTAAATCGTTAGCCTTGTCGATAGTGTCTAATGCTCGTTGAAAGTCGTCAACTATTGGAAGAAGCCCTATCAGTATTTTTTCTCCACCGTTTTTAATTAAATCTGCTTTTTCCTTAATTGTCCGTTTCCTGTAATTATCATATTCTGCCATTAAACGAACATAAGTGTCTTTTAATTCAGTCAACTCTTCCGACATATTGTCAGTCGCCTCAACATTTTCACTCTCCTTTTCTTCTGTAAGGGATTCTTCGGACATACTTTCTGTCAAATTGTCAGCTGCAAATTCTTCGTTTTTAATTTCTTTTTCGACTTCTATTTTACTCATAATTATAATATTACAGTATATAACTATTCTTTATCTATTTTTTAGAGATAAATCTGAAACAAACCATATTTTTATACATTTGTATCTACAAATAGTTTGCCAAATAGGAGTTAGGAATTATAAATTATGAATTATGAATTATGAATTATGAATTATGAATTTGCTGGCGCGCCTTCATGCTTTTAGTACGAGGCATGTTTTTTTGCAACGTCATTGCGAAGGCGAAGCCTGAAGCAATCCAGTAAAAACTGAAAACTGATAACTGTCACTGTCACTGAAAACTGATAACTGAAAACTGGAAACTGAATTTTTAACTAATGCGTTGCTTCTTCCATCAATTTTGATGATGAAAAATTATACAAAAACAATATTAATCTTTAAACAAGATCTGTATTTGTTTTTTGGCATGTCTTGATAAATATTTAAGCTCTTGCTTTGGCTATCCAATAAAATTTATATCTCAATATCCTTTTCATTTACAGTTTAATAACGGACAAAACTGCGTTTTGTTGTGAAGCTGGAGCTTCAATTTTTTACTCGACGTAATTGAAAACTACAGTGAAAATGGGTCGCTCAATTTGGATAACTGTTTATTTCAGTTTATTTATCTTTTCCATTGATAATCATATTTATGATAACAGAACGGAG
>JAIRPX010000021.1 GCA_031256775.1 Dysgonamonadaceae bacterium | reverse complement strand
GTAGCCGTGTGCGTAAGCGCACGGTAAAGATGTACGGAATATAAACAGAGCAGCGTAGCTGCGATACCTTAATTTTTATTCATTTCATGTTTATGAATTATACTTTACGCGGTTTAATTTTGTGCATCGTCATCCGAGCGTTAGCGAAGCAATCCAGAAATTAGTTATCAGTTGTCAGTTGTCAGTTGTCAGTTTTTTAGTACTGGATTGCTTCAGGCTTTGCCTTCGCAATGACGTTGCACAAAACCATGCCGTGCAGAGTATAATTTGCTGTTAAAAAAAGATGTTGCAGCTACGCTGCTCAGGGAAAGGTCTGTGTTTTCCAACCGTGCGCTTACGCACACGGCTACAAAGATGTTGCAGCTACGCTGCTTTTGTTCAGCACGATTTAAAAGAATTTGCAGAGTAGCTGTTTTACTAAGTAACGCGAGAAAAGTTTTTTAAACGAGACACGTGGCGCAAAGCATGAAGGCACGGCTTATAAAGCCGCGTCAGCAGGAAAGCCATAGACACAGGGTTTTGCGGGTGAGCCTTTAGTTTGCATATTGCTCAACTGCCGACACAAGAATTAAATTTTCATCTCTTTTTCAACATTTCTTTTTTTTTAATGGCAAAAAATACATTTTCTTTTGATACTTTTGGAAATGTGTTACGTTTTTCGTTATTTCACTATTGGAAACTGCTGATACATTTTCAGCAACAACGCCGTTTCCTGCTGTAACTTTTTGCGGACAAAGGTTTTCATATCGTCAGCAAGCAATTCGCCAAGCCCAAAAAGCAAACTGCGTTTAGGTACGGTTTCCATTTGGTTGATGCAGTCCTGCAAATAGTCCGAAAGCGGCTTTTGCGTCAGGGTTTCCACAATTTGTCGATTGACGGGCGTTTTTTCTTTCATAAAATACCAGCAATCGAAAATATCGCGCTCGGCAAATTCTTTGCGCCCAAGCAACGCAACTAATTTGTGTGAAAACATATCGCTGATTTCCATTGTCTTAATGTTAATGCCGAGCAGGTTTTTGATTACGTATTCATCATAATTTTCCTCACGATGCGAAATATCAATTTTAAGGTTTCGCTCGCCGGATTCGTAATCAAGCGAGAGCAAATCACCGAAAAACTTTTGCTCATCATGTATTTTGCCGTATTTCAAAATGATTTTCCGCACTTTTTGATACGCTTTTTCGGCATACGTTTTATCCAGCAAATTGAAATCCAAATCGACCGAAAAACGCGGCAAATTGTAGAACAGCATCGCCGCCGTTCCACCCTTAAATCCCAAAACGACAGACAGTTCGCGGTCGGAATAAATATCCATCAAAATCTGGGTCAGATACATTTTGTGCTTTTGGTTATCCATTTTCTTCAAAATTTCGTTTAATATAATTCTCTATCCTTTTGGACTTATAAACAGGCAAAAGTTCCTTTATCATCTTATAATTCAGAGCGTGAAGATTGTCGAAATACACATCGCCAAACAGGTAGAGCGCATCTAAAAAAGCGCGTTCGGGCGTGGCAATGTTGATATTGTCTTTGCAAATTATTCCTGTGGTATTCAATAAGATTTCTTTTTTGATTTTTCGATACTCAATACGCTGATTATCAACTGTAATTTCGCGCGTAAGGTAACTGATGCTGGTTATCGCGCTATCGAACTGAAAGACAACGCTGTTGCGAGCCAACACATAATTCAGCGAAATATAGGTCGGCGTGTAGAGAATGCAAGCCAATTCTTCGTGCTTGTAGTTCTTTTTCGCGTAAATGCCCTTGCGCAAATTGAGCAGCAAGCCCTCATTGACCAACTTATTCAGTTTTTGGGACAAAAAAATATCTACACTATTCAATAACAATGCTATATCATTGAGCCTGAATACTGTACGGCTATCTGCAAATATCGTATAAATCAATTCTTTCATCGTAATGAGAACTGATAATAGTTATTTTTACTATTATCAGCCTGCAAAGGTACAATATTTTTTTTGAAATAGCAAAGGGAAAAATAAAAAGACATGGCAAACGCACGAAATTTCGTTGCCTGCGGTAGATACGCGATTAATCGCGTATCTACGGTGCGGTGTTTATGATTTCTCGCCCGCCATTTTGCGATATTCCGCAGGAGAAATGTTGTATCTTTCACGGAAGAGGCGGTAGAAGGTACGGGACGTTTTGTATCCGCACATTTCGGCGATACTGTCAATCAGTTCGTTGGTAGATTCGAGCAGGCGTTTGCCTTCTTCGAGGCGCATGGCGTTGATATAATCCTGCGGCGTTTGACCGGTAACTGTTTTCATGGCTTCAAACAGATAGGTGCGGTTAGCGCCTATTGCAGAGATGAGTTTGGACGTATCAATGTTGGGGTTGGTAAAATGCTTGTCGGCGAGAAGATATTCGCGCAGGCGAGCGACTAACCGTGTCTGATGTTCGTCGGCGGTTTGCATTGTAGAAACGCCCAAATTAGGCGTCTCTACGGTTGCGTTGGCGGTGTCGCACGGAGCGGCGGCATAACGTTGGCGCAGTTGTTCGATTTCTTCTGCCAGCCTGTCCTGTTCCTTGATTTGTCGGTACAATCCACGATTTTTCTGCGTCATCCGGCGCGAGTGGAAAATCCAGCCGACGATGACAAGAATACAGGCGATGGCTGCGAAAATGAAGTAGTTGCGGTTGCGCTCCTTTTCCATGCGATGCTGCTCTGCTTTCAGTTCGGACTTGTCTAATTCGTAGATGGTGCGTAATTCGTTTATCTGACTGTAAAACTGCTGCGTGTTCAGCGAATCTTTTAATTGCAGAATTTTTCGCAAACAAGCGACTGTCTCTTTTTCGTTGCCCATTGCCGAGAATATTTCGGCTTTGTTTAGCAAAGCACCAAAGTATCCCACGTCCAATAGCTCGTTTTGCAAATAAAACCGCATTGTCTTGTCCGCATATTCCAGCGCCTTGTCATAATCGTGTATCGAATAGTAGTAGTCAGAGCTTGCTTCATCAAGATATATGCCATAGTTCTCTCCAAATTCAGGAGAATACAGAGCTTCCGCCGAGCGAAGATACTTCAATGCTTCCGCCGAGCGATTAAGACGTCCGTAGGCATGGGCTTTGAAATAATTTGCCAGATAGAGAAATTCCTCAGATCCGCCTTTAGGATGATTCATCATGCTGTCGGCATAAGCTATTGCTGTTTCGTACTGTTTGATACTAAACGCAGTTGCCGCCATGTTCATATAGTTTTCAATAATAAGATAGGATGCCGGATTATTCGCCTTGTTTGCATAATCAAGACTTTCCCTGTAATATTTAAATGCTTCGGACTGCTGACTCATGGTTTCATAAATGCTTGCTATCGCAGCCAGCATCCGGGCAATAGCCATATTGTCGCCTATGGATTTGGCTTCAGCATAAGCCTCTTCCGACTTCCTCAGTCCCGTAAGCAATTGATGCTGATCGACATAGCGCTGAATCAACGTTTGCTGAATAGTGAACAGGAAATTGTAGAGTTGATGCCTGCGAGTAAAATCTTCGGCTTTTTTCCCGACAATGAAAACGCTGTCGCTGTCGAACTGCGGATAATACCATTCCACAAGCAACGCTAAGGCGCGTCCTTCGTAGCGACTGTTGCTCTGCCTGTGCGCTTCGTCGAGCAGCATGTCGATGTAAGTTTTCCTGACGCTCTGTCCGGCGCTCAGTTTGATTAACTTGTTGATAGATTCCAGTTTAACGCTATCTGATTGATGGGGAAGAACTGTCAGAAGTGAATCGGCTGAAGTTTGCGCAACTGTTGGTGTCACAATCAATGTTGCGAAGACGCAATAGATGACAGTGAATTTACATGATAAACGCATATCTGTTTTTTATAAAATTTTGAGGGCAAAGGTAGTGAAAAATCGTGAAATAGCATCATTAAATGCTTCAGACAGTTGCAATTTTAAGTTCATTTTCACCGATGCAGGTTTCTGGAAGCATATAGAGACGTTGCCATGCAACGTCCCTACTCCTTAGACAATGAAAAATTTTAGACACTATTCGTCTATCGCCTCAAAAGCCCAGATTAGCAGATTGGCAAGAAAATGTGCATTATAAACTCCTGTTCCATAGGGAGTTTTGGTACAAACCTGCGGAACACCATCTGCATCCACCCTTGAAGGACAGATATTATTTGAACCATAATCTTTAGAACTGGGGTTGCCGCCTGTGAATATGCCGCCGTCTGCAGCCAGGAACATGCGGTATTTTTTGTGCATTATAAGTTTTGCGTTGTTACGCGGATCTGTGGCGTCGTTGCTTGCCAGCACAATCCAGTCGGGGGGCAGATTTGCGAACAGGAAATTATAACCGCCATCTCTTCCTAATATTTTTCCTGTCAAGTCCATATACTGACCGTTTACGGCAAGGTTGCCACCAAGAAACGTTATAGTATCTTTTCCGTCGGTATTTTGATCCGTAGATGATATATAATTAGCGTTGGGGTCGATAGGGAGTCCTGATAATGTTTGTATAATTCTGTTTATATTCGGTCTATGACCATAATCAACAGAATAAAGACATGTTTTACCGTCTTTTACATAATCGCATAATGCGTCTGCTGTTCTCGTATCACTTGCGTATGCTGGATATGACACAAACACTGTTTGATAATCTTTAAAGTCAGCAAAACTAATGTAGTTATTAATATCGTTTTCAGTTTGTATGTACACAGACACATTAGACAATGATGTTATGTGAAAAGGCGCATCAGGATACTGTCCGTAATCAAACATCTTAGGAGAATTTAACATTGACCGAATTGCGGAATGTTGATCTCCCATATTCCAGCCTTGATTACTGTTGGAGCTACTGAATGTAAGAATTTTTATGCCCTTACCATTATAGCTCACAGTGACATTTACTGCGCAGATGGCAGCCTGATTTACATCGTTGCCTGTTATGGTGTAGGTATAATTTCCTGCCTTTAGAGGCTTTCCGCGTCCTTCCAAAACTATTGTGTTACTGCCTGTTCCCATTATACCCTTGCTCGAAAAACGTATTCCGTTAATAGAATCTGTCTGGATATGATATTCTGCGCCAGCGCCTTCTAACGATCCCATTGCTTTCAGAATGATTTTTACGTCATTGGAAGGACTAATATCTTCATTTTGATTAATCGACTTTCTGGATGTACTGCCGGAAGAGTAGTTAACGCTGATTGAATCGCAAATAAAGGAAAAATTAGCTACCTTTTTATTAACAAAAACTGTTGGCATATTACTGCAAGTCAACGGATCTTCATTACAGTAGAGTTCAATTTTGTTTTCTGTTCCATTATTACCCTGACCAGATGGCTCTGACGTTGATCTCGAAGGAATACCGTAGCCTCTCAAAGTTAGATAGTTAAGCCCAGTCTTAGTGAAGTCGCCCGAACCGGAAAACGAAAATGGAGCCTCTGTCGATGTATTACCTTCGCGAACAATAACCTTCGCGCTGTAGATGCCAGGTTTTTTCACATTGACCGGAACAAGTATAGTACACGACTGAGGATCAAGAGGTTCTCCTTTTGTATAATTACCGCTTAAAACAGGAAACGTTCCTGCTATACATTCTACTACGGCAAAACTGCCAATTCGCGTTATTGATGTCCATTGTGAACCGTTCCACAAAGATAATCCAGCATTGAGACCTTCAATGCTGTCAACGTTATAGACTGTCATCCCTGTCAATTTTTGTTTAATTTCCGACAGATTGACATTGCCCTTGTAGATGGGATGCAGCGAATCAACGGCTACCAGTTTCACTTTCGGAAACAGTATTCCTTTATCCGAATTTTCCAGATCAGTCAGGGTGTTAGGTGGATTTTGCGCCCAATCTTTACTCCTTACTTCTAAGGCGGCGCCTTCTAAAGGCGTACCGTTAACACCTACAAGCACCTGACCGTAGACTGAAATGCCAAGCGCTATCGCCGCTAATAGCAGCGCTGTTTTCTTAAAATATTGCTTCATTTTTTATGCTATAAGTACTTGATTGTTACCGTACAGACAGACGTAGAACTCGTACTGTTGCTCTTTATTGTGTATGTAAATTCACCAGCCTGCGTTGGCGTTCCTGTAGCATAGAGCGTAACCGTCTGGATATTACCTTCCAAAATGCCTCTACCGCTTAATCTCACTCCATTAATAAGGTCGGATTCGATAACAAATTCTCCGCCTTTCTCAGTAGAGACAATATCCATGAGAACAGTCCTGTTGTGCAATTGCGTTATTAGAGAACCATGCGTAGGATTGCCTACATAATTCTGAATCGAAGAGCAGTTGGTTTTAAACTTGGCTTCCGGTCCGTCCACCCTTACAGACAGTTTACATGTATCAGTTGTGGCTTTTCCATTCAGTATAACCAGAAGAGAACATGTGTCGCTTGCGAGTGGCTTCCCTTCTCCTTTCAATGTAATTTTTTTAGATCCGGTTGAGTTAAATTCGCCTGTAGCGCTGTATAAAAAGCCTGCATAGTCGCCGTTTTTTCTGAGCGCCCTGACGTGTATGGTATAATCGCCAGGCAAATCCACTTCAACAGGCATGATAAGAGTGTTGTAGTAAGGCTGCAATACTCTTCCGCTGTTGTAATAACCGCCAACTGTTATGTTGCTGCACCATGTCGGAGAAAGCGACAGTTCCGAAACTCGCATTTTTTCGCCAACCGTTACCCATTCTTTGCCATTCCATTCCACAATGCCAAGATTTATTCCTTTAGCTGCAGGATTAACATTGTATACAACCATACCTGTTGCTTTAATTTTTTCAGATGTGGAAACATTTCCTGTCCGTAAAGGAGCCAAAGAATCGTATTTTATTAAAAATACTTTTGGAATCAGTACGCCTTTAGTAGAATCCTGCGATTTGATTTCAAGTAATGCTCCAACAGCTGGATCATCTTGCGTACCAATTGTTACCTGCGCATTCCCTCTTAGAAAGAATAACGCCGTCGATAGTAAAAACAGTAAACTTAGGTTTTTTTTAAGCTTTTCCATAATTCTGTTTTAATGATAAATTTATTTTTTAATAACAACTTAAACCTCTTTAATTAAAGTAATACTAAAATTAATGTCGAAATTCGCTACAAAGTTATATGTATTTACAAATTTTATATCAATAAATATCCCAAAATTTTTGTCATATTTTTTAAGATAAGAACATTTTTTGTTTTTATATATATTGTATATAAATTATTGATTACAATATCATTAAATATATAAAATTTAAAATTTTATAGCCTAACATGTTAGCCATGAAAGTGTTAAAAATAAACGAAAACGTATTAGATTAACAGTCTGTTAACAGTCTGTTTTTTAGATCAATAACATTTCAAACAGTTTACTGTAGCGATACGGCGCTTTATTTTTAATTAGGAATTATAAATTATGAATTATACTCTGCACGGTATGGTTTTGAGCAACGTCATAGCTAACGCTCTCAATGACGTTGCACAAAATTAAAACGCTTAAAGTTGTAGCTGGCGCAGCCTTCTTGCCTTCGTGCTTTCGCGCCTCAACACATCATTATTTTTCAAGTCATAAACACATCAAATTAAATAAGAGTAAAAAATTTCCTGAAATATTATGAATAATTTCATTCTTATTTCTATCTTTGCCGCGTTATTATCAAAAAATTTATATTTAAAATTGAACGAAAATGGCTTATGTAATTTCAGATGATTGTATTGCTTGTGGAAGCTGTATTGACGAATGTCCGGTAGGCGCCATCTCCGAAGGCGACATTTATAAGATTGATCCGGAAATGTGTACCGATTGCGGTACGTGCGCCGATGTTTGTCCTTCCGAAGCAATATCGCAGGGATAATTTATCCTCAAATCCAGAAGCGGCTTATTTTTTAAGCCACAAAAAGTGTTTCAACAAGTTTTATCCCAATTTAAACAGGGAAAATCTATTTGAAACACTTTTTTCTTACATAAACTTTGTTAATATGTAATATTTCCTTCAATTGCCTTGTTTTTTTTCAAACAATTTGCTTAATTTTGTGTCCTCAAAATTAGTTATAACATAAAAATAAGATATTATGCCCAATCTGAAAGCAGTAAAAAATGCGCTTGTTTCAGTATATTATAAAGATGGACTGGATGAAATCCTGGCAAAATTGCATCAGGAAGGAGTGACTTTTTTTTCTACGGGGGGAACGCAGGCGTTTATTGAATCGTCGGGTTTTCCATGCCGTTCTGTCGAGTCTTTAACAGGCTATCCTTCAATTCTGGGAGGCAGAGTGAAAACTTTGCATCCAAAAGTATTCGGCGCAATATTGAACCGCCGCGATAACGAAATGGATAAGGAACAGATTACACAATATGAAATACCTGAAATAGACCTGGTTATTGTTGATCTCTATCCTTTCCGCGAAACGTTAGCCTCCGGCGCAGACGAACAGGATATAATCGAAAAAATTGATATTGGCGGCATATCGCTGATCAGGGCGGCAGCAAAAAACTATAACGACGTGCTGATTGTTGCTTCTAAAAACCAATATCCTGCGCTGAATGATTTGCTTTCAAAACAAGGCGCAAAATCTTCGCTGCAGGAACGCAAATGGTTTGCAAAAGAAGCTTTTGCCGTTTCTTCAGCTTACGACTGCGCTATCTTTAATTATTTCGACGAAGACGCGAAAACTTATTTCCGTCAAACATGCGATTATCCGCAAATGCTTAGATACGGGGAAAATCCACATCAAAAAGGTTTTTTCTACGGCAAACTCGAAGAAATATTCGAACAACTGCAAGGAAAGGAAATCTCATATAATAATTTACTTGACATTAATGCTGCAACAGATTTGATAGCAGAATTTAATGAACTAACTTTTGCAGTGTTAAAACATAATAATGCCTGCGGAATAGCATCGCGCCCAACAGTAGTGGACGCATGGAAAGCTGCTCTGGCTGCCGACCCCGTTTCGGCTTTTGGAGGCGTTCTAATCGCTAACGCCCGTATAGACAAGGCGGCAGCAGATGAAATTACAAAGATTTTCTTTGAAATAATAATTGCGCCGGATTACGACGATGACGCTCTGGAAATATTGAACCAGAAAAAAAACCGGATAATCCTGCTTCAAAAACAAAATCCGACAAGCTCGCTACAATTCCGTTCCTTACTGAATGGCGTACTGGCGCAGGACAAAGATTTGAGTATTCAAACAGAAACGGATTTGAAAACTGTTACGGAAAAATCTCCTTCAAACAGGGAAATAGACGATTTGCTATTTGCAAACAAAATAGTGAAAAATACAAAGTCGAATGCAATCGTATTGGCAAAAAACAAACAGCTTTGCGCCAGCGGAACAGGACAAACATCAAGAGTGGACGCCCTGAAACAGGCTATTGAAAAAGCTAAAATGTTCAATTTCGACTTGAATGGAGCTGTAATGGCTTCCGACGCATTTTTTCCATTCCCTGATTGCGTGGAAATAGCTCATAATGCCGGTATAACAGCAATAATTCAGCCCGGCGGGTCAATAAAAGACAATCTTTCAGTTGAATATTGCAATAAAAACAACATATCTATGGTAATGACGGGTATCCGTCACTTTAAACATTAAAAATATATGGGATTATTTTCTTTCACACAAGAAATAGCTATAGACTTAGGTACTGCAAATACCATAATAATTAATAACGGCAAAATCGTAGTTGACGAGCCTTCGGTAGTTGCGCTTGACCGCCAGGACAAAATAGTGGCAATAGGCAGAGTTGCTCAGCAAATGGAAGGTAAAGTACCGGATAAATTGCGGACTATAAGACCGTTAAGAGATGGTGTAATTGCAGACTTCTATGCCGCAGAACAAATGATCAGGGGCATGATTAAGATGATAAACAACAAAAATCGTTTCTTCTCTCCATCCCTGAGAATAGTTATCTGTATCCCTTCCGGCAGTACGGAAGTTGAAATACGTGCCGTTCGCGATTCCGCCGAACATGCAGGAGGACGCGACGTATATATGATATACGAACCAATGGCGGCGGCTATCGGTATAGGATTAGACGTGGAAGCGCCTGACGGAAACATGATTGTGGACATAGGCGGCGGTACAACTGAAATCGCAATTATATCTTTGGGCGGCATCGTGTCTAATAAATCTATTAGAATTGCAGGCGACGATCTGACGCAGGATATTATTGAATACATGGGACGACAGCACAACATGAAAGTTGGCGAACGCACCGCTGAATTGATTAAAATAAATGTAGGCTCAGCTTTGGTTAACCTGGAAGATCCCCCTGAAGATTATCCCGTTTATGGTCCGAACCGTATGACCGCACTGCCAATGGAAGTGCCGGTATCTTATCAGGAAATAGCGCATTGCCTCGACAAGTCAATTTCAAAAATAGAAATGGCTATATTAAGCGCACTTGAAAATACGCCGCCTGAACTGTATGCCGACATTGTTCGCAACGGAATATATCTTGCCGGAGGCGGAGCTTTACTCAAAGGACTGGATAAACGCCTGAGCGATAAAATAAATATCCACTTCCATATAGCAGACGATCCTTTGCACGCAGTAGCTAAAGGTACGGGAATAGCATTGAAGAATATAAATAAATTTAACTTCCTTATAAGGTGAGGTGAAAAATTTAATTAATTTCATTCTTAAGAATACCTGCTGGTTACTTTTTTTTATACTTGTTTTTCTTTCAATCATACTGATTGTGAATAACAATCGTTTTTTAAGAAGCAAGTACTTGATTGTCGCACAGGAAGTTACCGGAAGCGTATATTCTGTTTCAAGCAATATAGAATCATATATAAACCTCAGAAATACCAATGCCGACCTGATGAAGAAAGTAGCAGAACTGGAAAATACTGTTTACGCATATAAACAGCGCATGGAATCGCTTGCAGATACAAACAGCGTGTGGAAATCGGCAATAGATTCTCTTTATACATTCACGCCTGCACGGGTAGTATATAACAGCGTTTCAAGTCTGGAAAATTACATTGAACTGGATAAAGGTTCAAATGACGGTATTGGAGTTGACATGGGCGTTATGTCGTCCACTGGCATTGTGGGCGTTATAGTAGCAGTTTCTCCGAATTATTCGCTGGCAATACCCGTACTTAACCCAATTATACCGCTGAGTAGCAAGGTTAAAAACAACAATTATTTTGGTCCGTTAGTATGGGACGGTCAGGATACGCGATTTGCTTATTTACAGGAACTTCCGCGCCATATCAATTTCGAAATAGGCGATACTGTTGTAACAAGCGGATACTCAACTATTTTTCCAGAAGGATTGCCCATCGGCACTGTCGTTGATTCACGTAAACAGAAAAACGATGATTATACTTCTTTAAAAGTGAAACTGTTCACTAATTTCAATACGCTAATGGACGTTCTGATTATTAATAACAAAAATAAAGAAGAACAAAAAGACCTTTTGAAATCGGCGAACATATTATCTAATTAAATAACAGGAAATAAAAATGTCGAATACTTGGACTAAATTAATATTACTGTTCATCATGCTTGTTTTTTTGCAGGTATGGCTATTTAATAAAATCCACATCGAAGGAGTTGCCACCCCGTTGCTCTACGTCTATTTTATTGTGAAATTGCCGGTGGACGCAAACAGGAACCTGACGTTAGTATTGTCGGCATTGCTGGGATTAACCATTGATATGTTTTCCTTCACCCTGGGCATGAACATGCTGGCGTCTGTAGTGATTGGTTTTCTGAGATCCTATTTCCTTAAACTGTTTGCTCCACGAGATATATTTGAATCATACATGCCTTCTTTCAGCGCTTTCGGCAAAGCCATGTTTATGCGCTATGCAAGTTTGATGATTCTGATGCATCAATTTGTTCTGTTTATGGTCGAATCGTTATCTTTTTTCGACGCTTTGCACCTGTTCCTGCGCATTGCCGGAAGTTTTACCATCACAGCGCTTCTTGTATTTGCTTTTGAAAGTATTAAATTCGAGAAATTCAAAACCTGAAAAACATGAACATGGATTTCGACATACGGAGGAGAATGATCATTATTTTTATAAGCCTGATCATTTTAATTTATATCGTCCGCCTTTTTAGCCTCCAGGTTTTGAATAACGACTACAAAACATGGGCAGACTCTAATGCCTTTCTGAAAAAAACAATTTATCCTTCACGCGGTGTTTTATACGATAGAAACGGTAAACTGCTTGTTTATAATCAACCGGCTTACGACGTGATGGTCGTAATGAGAGAAACAAGCGCTTTTGATACTGCATCTTTTTGTAATGCTACTGGACTTTCAATAGAAAAATTCAGAAACCGCATGGCGGAAATAAAAAACAGAACGCTAAATCCAGGTTATTCCCCTTATACTCCACAAACTTTCCTGAACCAGCTGGGAAATCAGGAATGTGGCATACTTCAGGAATTACTCTATAAATTTCCAGGATTTTATATTCAAAACCGTACCGTAAGACAATACGACTATTCTAATGCCGCGCATTTGCTGGGCTATATCGCCGAAGCCGACAAACAGAATATTGCCGACGACAGTTATTATGTCAGGGGCGACAATATCGGAAAATCAGGCGTGGAAAAATCCTACGAGAAATATTTAAGAGGGGAAAAAGGCGCTGAAATTTTATTACGCGACGCACATGGACGAATCAAAGGAAGATACAAGGAAGGCGAACTTGATGTAGCGCCTGTTTCCGGAAAAGATCTGACCCTGTCTATAGATATTGATTTACAGGCTTATGGAGAAGAATTGATGAAAAACAAGCTGGGTTCCATTATTATGATTCAGCCTAAAACAGGCGAAATTTTGTGCATGGTGTCTTCTCCAACTTACAATCCGTCAATTCTGGTTGGCGGACGACAATTCAGCTCAAATTTTAAAGAACTGACTAAAAATCCATATACTCCATTATTAAACAGAGCTTTAAATGGAACATACCCGCCCGGATCAACTTTCAAACCCAGTCAGGGACTTATTTTTCTGCAAGAAAATATCATTATGCCCAGTACGGCTTATTCATGCTATCATGGATTTCCCATAGGCGGACATCCTAACTGCCATCCTCACGGGTCGCCCTTATCGCTGATTCCCGCGATAGGAACTTCATGCAACGCATATTTTTGCTGGGGACTGAAAGGAATGTTGGAAAACAAAAAATACGGCTCGCGAGATGCAGCTATGGACAAATGGAGAGATTATATGGTTGACCAGGGATTTGGCTATCCTCTGGGAATTGATTTGCCTGGTGAAAAAAGAGGTGTAATTCCAAACAGCGGGTACTATACAAAATCCTATAAAGACAGATGGAACGCCTTAACCATAATCTCTGTTGCTATCGGACAGGGTGAAATAACGGTTACGCCACTGCAAATATGCAATTTCGCCGCTACGGTTGCAAATCAAGGCTATTTCTATACCCCGCATGTAGTAAAAGAAATTAAAGACGAACTGTTAGACAGTTTGTATATTTTCCCAAGAAAAACAGGTATAGATGCAAAACATTATGCTTCAATTGCCGACGGAATGAGACTTGCCGTTACAGGCGGCACTTGCGGTAAGGCAAATATACATGATATAGAAGTTTGCGGCAAAACTGGAACTGCTCAAAACAAGGGAAAAGACCACTCTGTTTTTATAGCATTCGCCCCAAAAAACGACCCACAAGTAGCTCTTGCCGTGATTGTTGAAAATGGCGGATTCGGTGCGGATTATGCTGTGCCTATTGGGAGACTGATGATTCAAAAAGCAATTAAAGGAAAAATCCCAGATTCGGAATTGCTTCTGGAAGAAAAAATGAAAAGTGCAATAATATTAAGAAGTGTCGTACAGAAGAATTAACATTTGGACTACTATTGACTGGTGGACTATTTCTATCTACTTGGTTATGGTAATTGGCGGATGGCTAAGCATTTATGCTGCATCATACGATTACGACCAAACAGAATTGATGGATCTCTCCGGACGTTCTGGAAAACAGATGATGTGGATTTTGACGTCTATGGTTCTGGCTTTCCTTCTTTTAATGATTGAAAGCGACTGGTATGACGTATTTTCTTACTGGATTTATTTCCTTGTAGTTGCGCTCCTCATAGTCACAGTTTTTATAGCAACCAATATTAAAGGCTCCCGCTCGTGGCTGATTTTTGGTCCGGTGAGTTTGCAACCTGCCGAATTTGCCAAATTCGCCACAGCTCTGGCAATAGCAAAAGCTATGAGCGCCTATCGCTTCTATTTGCTTGAAATTCGCAATTTTACAAGAATTTTAAGTATCATATTCCTGCCAATGATAATCATCCTCCTCCAGAATGAAACGGGATCGGCGCTGGTTTTCCTGGCTCTTTTCATGATACTGTACAGGGAAGGAATGTCTGGCTTTTTCCTTTTTTCAGGCTTTTGCACAGTTTTGTTTTTCATCCTGTCTGTCCGTTATGGAAATACATTTTGGATTAACAATACTTCAATAGGCGAATATATTGTTATGTTGCTGGTTATTATCATTATGCTGGCTATGCTTCCGGGCGGCAAACAAAGGAAAAACCAGTTGAAATATCTTTTGCCTTCTATTGCGGGGATTTTGCTGATTTCATATATTGCCGCTAAATATATTTCCGGCTATCAGTTAACATGGGTTGCTCTGGCAATTATCATTTTGCTAATCCTTTATCTCTGTTTCCTTTATGTAAAATACAGGGTTTTCCGTTACTTAATGATTGTTATTTTTGCTGTTTGTTCCGTGATGTTCCTGTATTCGGTCGATTATGTTTTCGACAATGTTCTGGAGCCTCACCAGAGAGTGAGGATTGAAGTAGCGTTGGGAGTTATTGACGATCCAAGCGGCGCCGGTTACAATGTAAACCAGTCGAAAATAGCCATCGGATCGGGAGGAGTAATTGGGAAAGGCTATATGAACGGTACGCAAACCAAGTTGAAATACGTGCCTGAACAGGACACAGATTTTATTTTTTGCACAATAGGAGAAGAGCGCGGATTTATTGGCTCATGTTTTGTCCTGTTTCTGTTTCTTGCTTTAATATTACGGATAATTTTCCTTGCAGAGCGACAACGCCGCGTTTTCAACAGGATATATGGTTATAGCGTTGCCGCCATTATTTTTTTCCATACAGCTATAAATATCGGTATGGTTATTGGCATCACGCCTGTTATAGGTATTCCACTGCCTTTTTTCAGCTATGGAGGATCGTCGCTCTGGGCATTCACTATCTTACTGTTTATATTTTTACGATTAGACGCATCACGGAATGCTCACCTGTGATATATTTTGCTAATGAAGCGACGCCGCTGAAATCCACACAACCGCCAGACTGAAAACCGCCAGGAAAATAATCATGCAAACTGTATTGATAAAAAATAGAGCTGTGCATGTAAGTCGTGATATGGTTTTGGTTTCCATATACATACGCCGATGCGAATGAAAAAAATAGTAAATAAAATACAGAAACATAGATGTCGTCACAAAACCGTGAACTTCCAGATGGAAAAGCGAAAGCAGCCAGCCAAGAATAATGTATATCAGAATGACAAGCAGAATAAACGAAAAGTAGTGAAGAGTATAAATACCGTGATCGAAATAAAGCCATTTTTTCTTGCTGTGCAGCAGCCAGAGCCAGAAAGCAAAAACAGGCATGTAAAGGAATATGGCTTTAGGAAAATTATGAACTACAGATTCCTTCAGTTTTTCTTTATAGTTTTCCATTTGTTTAACAGCCAATAACTTTTTCAGGAACGCATATTTAATTATCGACATCTTTTTTTCTCCCGGAATAGCAAACTGAATAGAATCCAGTTCTTCTACTGTCTTGATATTACCCAGCCCGAATTTGAATATAATATTATCATTATTCTTCAAGGCTTCACCTTGATTCTGTTGGGGTTCGTCTGACTTGACGACAGCAGAAATGGAAAATATTTCGTCTTCGCTTTTATGCTGTTCCGTATGACTTTTTTTGTGGGAATGTTTTTTTGATGAAGTGTCAAAATCGGGAAGAATATGCGGAATGAAAAAAACAATAAAACTGATAAATATATATAACTGAACAGGATTGACTTGACTTTTCCGTTTACCTGCAAGATATTGCCTTGTCAATTTGGCTGGAACAAACAGCGACAGGACAGTTTTCCAGAACAGGCTGTCGTAGTGGATGAAGTCTGCCCAGAAGTGTAAAAACAAATAATGAAAACGCTTACGGATTTCTACGTTTTCCTGTCCACAGCAAGGACAAAACCTCTCATTCACAAAACGTCCGCAATTCTGGCAACGCCTGTCTTTTCTGATTTTCGAATGACTCATAAGATGAATTTTGCTTACAAAAATACATGAAAATTTTCGATTTACACACAGACGAATAAAAAAATCTCTGGATTGCTTCAGGCTTCGCCTTCGCAATGACGTTGTTGATTTGTATTCGTCATTGCAAGCGTTAGCGAAGCAATCCTGTATATCTTTTCAAGTGGTTCACTCAATCCGGAAGAGGTTAAAATGAGTTAATTCACATTCTTAACAAAATTGTAACAGTTTTGTTTTACGACCGTAATATTTCAGACCTACTTTTGCAGAAATCAATTAAATATGATTGAAGCGAAAAATATAAATTTTTATTACAGTGATTTCCATGCGTTGAAAGACATCAGCATGAAGATGGAGAATTATTCCGTGACAGCGTTTATAGGTCCGTCCGGATGTGGAAAATCTACTTTTCTGCGTCTTTTTAACAGAATGAATGATTTGATAGACGGAACCCGACTGACAGGCGAATGTTTGATTGATGAGGAAAATATCTATCATAAATCCGTACAGGTAGATGACCTGAGGAAAAAAGTAGGAATGGTGTTTCAAAAACCTAATCCTTTTCCGAAATCTATCTTTGAAAATGTTGCATACGGACTTAGAGTCAACGATATAAGAGATAAATCGTTTATTGCTCAGAGGGTGGAAGAATCGCTCAAAGCAGCCGCTCTTTGGGAAGAAGTTAAAGACAAGCTGAAAAAATCGGCATTTGAATTGTCGGGCGGTCAGCAGCAGCGCCTTTGCATTGCCCGCGCTTTAGCAATTTCACCATCAATTCTTCTGATGGACGAACCGGCTTCGGCGCTTGACCCCATTTCCACTTCAAAAATCGAAGAATTAATTTATTCCCTGAAAAAGGATTATACTATTGTTATCGTAACGCACAATATGCAACAGGCTGCTCGCGTTAGTGATAAAACAGGCTTTTTTATGCTGGGCGAACTGATTGAATTTAGCGATACAAGAAAAATGTTTTTAAATCCTGAAAAAGAACAGACACAAAATTATATTACAGGAAGATTCGGATAAAACGGAGAATACATAGAACATAATTTGTTTCACCAATCACCGTTTTAATAATAAAAAAATATGAAACATACAGAAAAAGAGCTTCAGACGCTCAAAGATGAAGTGAGCGAAATGTGGAGATTAGTGTTGTCGCAACTCGAAAAAGCAAAACAGGCGTTCCTGAACGGCGACATAGAAGTGGCTCGCGAAATAGCCAGCCGCGAAAAGCGTGTCGATGCTTTTGAATTGAAAATCGACAGCGACTGCGAAAACTATATTGCTCTGTTCAGCCCTGTTGCCGTTGATTTGAGACTGGCGCTGTCGCTAATAAAAATAAGTATAACGCTTGAACGTATTGCCGACTTTGCAGAAGGCATTGCCCGCCACGTAATCGACGAAGACTGCATTAGAATGGACGCTGCTCTGCTGGAAGAATTGCAGATCGAAAAAATATTCGATACACTAATTTCAATGCTGTCAGACAGTTATGTGATACTCGAATCGGAAAATACAAGAATATCGGGAAGAATCATGTCGAAAGACGATGAAATAGACATGATTTATCGCCGTTCAATTGATATTTTAACAGATTATTTACAGCAAAATCCTGCATATATCCGCTGCGGATTAAAAACAATACTGCTTGTCCGAAAACTGGAACGTATAGGAGATCATTGCAGCAATATCGTGGAGGAAATTGTTTTTTACGTAGACGCTAAAGTGTTAAAGCATGGAAAACATAAATAGTTTTTATAAAGAATTTCATACATTTGCACAATGATTATGCCACAAAAAATACTCATTGTTGATGACGAAGCCGTTATATGCGAGGTTCTTAAGTTTAATCTTGCAAACGAAGGTTTCGATATTGACTGCGCAGGTTCTGCTGAAGAAGCAATCAGAAAACTTACCCCCGACCATTCACTTATCCTGCTGGATGTGATGATGGGTGGCATGTCGGGTTATAAATTGACGGAAAAACTGAGGCAAAAGAAAAATCAGATTCCAATAATATTTTTAACGGCAAAAGACAGTGAAAACGATATGTTAACAGGTTTTTCGGTCGGCGGCGACGATTATATATCCAAGCCATTCTCAATCAAGGAAGTAGTTGCCCGTGTGAAAGCTGTATTGAAAAGGACTGAAACTCAGGGCGAAAGACCAAACCGGAAACTCGTATTCAACGACATTGTTATTGACATGGAACTGAAAGAACTGATTATAGGCGAAAATAAAATCCTGCTGACAAAAACCGAATTTGAACTTGTTGTGTTGCTGTCAGAAAATCCCGAAAGAATATATTCGCGGGAAGAAATCATCGACAGGGTGTGGAAAGATACACCATATATCACTGAACGAACGGTTGATGTGCATATTACCCGACTGCGGAAAAAACTGGGAGAAAAAGCATCTCTTATTTCAAATCGCGCCGGATTTGGTTACAGGTTCAACGTTTCTAATATTTAATTGCTAAATATAATATCCAAAAGCTAAAATAAATCATGAACAAATGAAAACAAATTACAAACAGAAACTTTTTTTATACTTTGTCGTTATTTTTTTCCTGTTCGCCATAGGTGTTCTATTTTTGGAGCAATCGCGGGAAAAGGAACAAAAAACGGAAGCTCTGGAAGAAAAACTTGATGCTTATGCAAACCTGATAGACAAAATTTTAAAAGGACAGAGCGAACAGATTTCAGGTATCGACAGTTTGCTCACCCTGTTTCCCGACAATATACGTTTGACGCTGGTTAACAGGCAGGGAAAAGTATTATATGACAACGCAGTAGAGGCTTACAAGCTGGAAAATCACGCCAAACGTCCGGAAATAATCAAGGCTTATGAAAAAGGCAGGGGAACGGATATAAGAACTTCTGTATCAAATGAAAAGGAATACCTTTATTATGCCAAACTGTTTACGGCATATTATGTCAGAGTAGCTTTGCCTTACGACATTCAGGTCAGGCATTTCCTGAAACCCGACAATCTGTTCCTGTATTATATCATAGCGCTTTTTATTATAATGCTGGTCTTGATTAACTGGGCGGCTGGACGTTTCAGTAAATCAATCAAACAGTTGCAGGATTTTACACGCGCAGTCGAACAGGGTAATCCCAATGTTCATGAAATAAATTTCCCGCAGGATGAACTGGGAGAAATAGGCGCAAAAATAGCTGAAAACTATAAACACCTGAAAGATAGTAAAAAAGAAATAGCGCTTGAACGTGAAAAACTCCTGCAACACGTTTACAGCTCCGAAGAAGGATTGTGTTTTTTCTCTTCCGGCAAATCCGTAGAATTTTATAACGGACTGTTTATTCAATATTTGAATATTATTATTGACACAGCAAACAGCAATCCTGCCAATCTGTTCAGAGATGCATCGTTTGAAAAAATCGCTTCGTTTTTGACAAATCGTGGAAAACAGGATAATTATTTTGAAACTCAAATTAATAAACAGGGGAAAATTTTTACTGTCAGAGTTAACATTTTTGATGATAACAGCTTTGAAATAATTATCAATAATGTTACTAAACAGGAAAAAACGCGACGACTGAAACAGGAAATGACAGGAAATATCACTCACGAACTGAGAACGCCAGTAACCGGAATACGGGGATGCCTGGAAACAATCCTGGAGCATCGAATGGATCCTGAGAAAAAACAGTATTTTATTGAAAGCGCTTATAATCAGGTATTGGCTCTTTCTGAACTGATTCAGGATATGAGCCTGATTACCAAAATAGAAGAAGCACCTCATTCTTTCAAGCTGGAAAAGGTAAATATCAGCGAGTTACTTAAAAACCTGAGAAACGATCTTGAAATACAGCTAAATGAAAAAAATATCAGTATGGAATGGGACGTACTCGAAGATATAACCGTAAAGGGAAACCGTAATCTGCTTTATTCAATTTTCAGAAATCTGACTGACAATGTTATACGCTATGCGGGAACCAATATATCTATCCTGATAAATAAATATAACGAAGACAAGGACTTCTATTATTTTTCGTATGCCGATACAGGTATTGGCATTTCAGAAGAACAGCATCTGAACCGTTTATTTGAACGTTTTTATCGGATTAATGAAGGTCGCACACGCGACACCGGCGGATCGGGTCTGGGCTTGTCGATAGTAAAAAACGCCGTTTCTTTTCATCGGGGAACTATTGTTGCAAAAAACAGAGCGGGAGGAGGACTGGAATTTTTATTTAAATTACCAAGAATGTATTGAGCTTTTTGAGCCACTGACCAGATTCGAACTGGTGACCTACGCGTTACGAATGCGTTGCTCTACCGACTGAGCTACAGTGGCTTATTTCATTTAAGCAGATCTTTCAGGAAATCATCTAATTCCTTATCAAGATGCACCCAAATATCTTCATCCAATTTCAAAGTATCGTCATCAACGAAAATCAATTCTTCCACTACAACGAAGCCTTCATCTATGAGGCTAACAGTAAACGGTTTAGAAATGTAGTCCCGATCAAACATCTTACCTTGCGCCAACCGTTGAAAAATATGACGGAGCGTGGCGGAATTAAGCATTTCTCTCTTTTGTAACGAAATCTCGTTCAAAAGATTTTCCATATCGTCGTAAATGGAAATCTTAATATCTTCTTTATCATGAAACAAATATAAATCAGTTAAAGAATGTCCGTCGCTGTTCGATTCATAATTCTTCAAACTTTCCTGAATAGCTGTTTCAAATATCGGGAATAAAGATTTGTTGATTTGTTTCATCAAAAAATATTCGTTTTTGCGGTGCAAATTTAGATAAAAATATTGACAGCAGCAAATAAATGAACAAAAAATATTAACTTTGCACTTTATTCGGCTAACAGTCAAATATGGCAGGCGTTTATTTTCATATTCCTTTTTGTCGTTCAAGGTGTATCTATTGCGATTTTTTTTCCTCTACCTCATTGACAGAAAAGGAAAAATATGTAGATGCACTGTGTGAAGAACTGAAATGCAGGAAGGATTACCTGAAAGGACAAATTATCAGGACTGTATATTTTGGCGGCGGCACTCCGTCTTTATTATCTGCAAGCGATTTTGAAAAAATTTTTCAAACATTCAATCATTGCTTTCCAGCAACATATCTGGAATCTTTAGAAATAACCCTTGAAGCTAATCCCGACGATATAACATTGCCTTATTTAGATTCAATTAAAGATTTGCCTTTCAACAGGATAAGTCTCGGCATACAGAGTTTTAACGATTCAGAACTGCAATTTTTGCGCCGCAGACACGATTCTGCATCTGCCGTGAATGTGGTTAAACGTTTGCAAGAGGCTGGATTCGGGAATATAAGCATCGATCTGATGTATGGCTTGCCGGGGCAAACGTTGTCGATATGGGAAAAAACTCTCCAACAGGCAGTTGATTTAAATGTGCAACATATTTCAGCCTATCATTTGAGCTATGAAGAGGATACGCAACTATTTGAATTAATGCTACGGGGAAATGTTTGTCCTGTAAGCGAAGAGCTTAGCGTTCAGTTTTTTAACGTATTGATTGATACTTTGTCAATATCGGGATTTGAACACTACGAAATATCAAATTTTGCAAGGCAGGGGTATCGTTCCATGCATAATACTTCCTATTGGAATGGCGAACATTATTTGGGAATAGGCGCTGCAGCTCATTCTTACAACGGTTTTGAACGGCGATGGAACAGGAAATCGCACGACGCAGACTATGCAATGTCTGACTGGGAAGTTGAAGTCCTGGATGAGAAAACAGCTTATAATGACTTAATTATCACAGGCTTGCGAACAAAAGAAGGTATTAACTTGAAAAAACTGATTTCTCTTTTTGGAAATGAAAAAGAAAAATACTGCCTGAAGCAGGCAGAAAAATATATCAAAAATCAAATGCTGGAATCTACTGGTGGGCATTTGCGCCTTACACGAAAGGGCTTGTTTGTTTCAGACGGAATAATGAGCGATTTGATGATTTAAACGAGACACGTGGCGCAAAGCGCCAGCAAACGGAGACACGCACTGGCGTGGGTTTGCAACCCGTGCAGAAAAAGGGTTCATACCCCACACATCAAACTCTACCACTTTTTTACCATACATACAGTCGGCATTTTTCAAAGGAAATTTTTCCAAATAGGATTTCGGATAAAATCTTTCTCGCGTTGCGATGTCAGCAAGTTCTGTATTTATATTTACGTCCAAGACAGGTAACAGTTTCAGCTTGGCTTCTGGGTCGTGCTTCAACAGTACGTTGCAGCTTTCGATATTTTTTTCCATCTCCTTTTCGCCATGCAGTGGATGTACGTATATTTCATAATCCCATATAACGACCGTCAAACAGGTTTTTTTCTGAAAAATATATCGCCTTAAAAAATGATTTAATCGTTTTATTTCTGCCAACACAATTTTTTTTAACCTGATATTTGTATAATCGCATAATTATAATTACATTTGTGGTCTAATCGGAATTAACTCCGTTTGGAAAATGTTTTTTTAGAAAGCGTTAGCTAATATTCTTGGTTTGGAAACTTAGACAATTTCAAAATGGTACAAGGGTAAATAGTCAACGCTCACGCCTTAGGGCGTGGGCTGGCTTGTTTGTACCAAGGTTGTCTAAGACCTCTAAACCAGATAAAGTTAAAGTCCCACGCTTTTTCATTTTTAAATATCATCGCACAGTTTTGATATACGTATAGAATGGCTGTTGCTGAGATTCCTGGTTTTTTATTTTGTTCATGTTCAACTTTTTCTCAGTGCAGTCATTCTTTTTTTTAGTTCTCATTATCCTAATAACAAAATGAATGTTGATTTTGTTGAGTTATAGTGTGTTTTAGGCTCACCTGCAAAAACCTGTGTTAAGCATAAATGTTAGCGAGTCTAAAAAGGAAGAATTTAATAGGCGCGTAGCGCCAGTATCTTTGTAGCCGTGTGCGTAAGCGCACGGTAAAGGATGTATATAATATAAATAGAGCAGCGTAGCTGCGATACCTTAATTTTTATTCATTTCATGTTTATGAATTATAACTTTACGCGGTTTAATTTTGTGCAACGTCATTGCGAGCGTTAGCGAAGCAATCCAAAAATTAGTTGTCAGTTGTCAGTTGTCAGTTGTCAGTTTTTTAGTACTGGATTGCTTCAGGCTTCGCCTTCGCAATGACGTTGCACAAAACCATGCCGTGCAGAGTATAATTTACTGTTAAAAAAGATGTCGCAGCTACGCTGCTCAGGGAAAGGTCTGTGTTTTCCAACCGTGCGCTTACGCACACGGCTACAAAGATGTTGCAGCTACGCTGCTTTTGTTCAGCACGGTTTAACAGAATTTGCAGAGTAGCTGTTTTACGAAGTAACGCGAGAAAAGTTTTTTAAACGAGACACGTGGTGCAAAGCATGAAGGCACGGCTTATAAATATAAAGCCGCGCCAGCTTAATTCATAATTCATAATTCATAATTTATAATTCTCTGTCCTCTAAAATTATGAGAGTTTGCTATTGTCTGGAATAATAAGTAATCGATTTGATTATTAAAGGATTATCCAATGCGGATTTTTCTAAAAAGTCAATGCGGATAAACTTTGTTTTCAAGGCAGACATGCGTGAATTTACCTGAATGAGGTTTTCATTTTCCACATTAAACACGATTGAAGCTCCTGCATTTTCATCCTCAAAAAAACACAACCTGATTCTTTTTACTCCGAAAAACGATTCAAAATCAATGCAGCAATAATCAATAAACATAGCGTCAGGAAGCTGATAGCTTATTCCAGGATTGTAGATGCGCGATGTATTTTCCGAACTGTTTTTTATCCTGAAATTTTGAGCGCCGCGCAAGGTGTCCGCATCAATGGAAAACATGTCGTATCCGGAAAGGTAAGTTCCCCTGTCTTGGGATGTTGGGATGCTTACTGTCCAGTAATCATTATTGATAGGAAAATGGAAAAAGCTTTTTCCATCAGAAGCATACAGGGACGCCTCCTCTTTCCATGGAAAACGTTCAAAATCAGGAGTTTTATAATTACGGATAATACGAAACGACATAAACAGGAAAATAATACAAAGAACGCTAATATTCAACACTTTAAATGCACTTCTTTTCTGTTGCAGGAAATAAACAAATCCCAACAGTAAAACAAGGAAAATAATTATGACCGGTAAAAAGATATAGCGTCCATAGCGATATGCAGGTTCAGCAACTTCTGCTCCAAAAACGTATAGTCCTGTCAGTAAAAACAGAAAAATAACCGGAAAATACAAGCTTTTGAATAATTTCGCCGCAAGAAAGCAAAAGAAAACAAAAAATAGAATACCGGTAATAAACAGTCCTGTCTGATTTAGAAGCTGACCGAAAATTAAATGAGCGAACAGCTGGACAAAAACATAATCAACCGCATTGTAAATCAACATTATCAAATCTTTATCTTTCGGAACGCGGGATTCCAGCATCAAGAAAAGCTGTATGGAAAAAAATATAAAAACAGGAAGAATTTTCAACGCATCGAATGTCAGCCGGAATCTGTGTTTCAGCCAATAACAGACAAGAATTACAGGCAGTATCAGCAATCCATTGGGAGTTGTAAGGACGACGAGAGAGAGAATAACCGTATCTGTCCAGTCCGGCATTTTCCGATTCCGAATCAAATCCCACAACAGCAAAAACGTAAGTGCTCCAAGCCACCAGTGAATATTTGTTACATTACCAAGCACTTCATGACAATCGGGAAAGAGAAGGATGAAAAAGCCCAGCGTCATTCGTAAATAGATGCTACCAAGCCATTTGAATCTGTCGGAACAAACAGCAACAGCGCAGATACTGTTAATTGCAATGGCGCATATATTCATAATGAGAGGCATCAGGGCTATTCCCGCTGAATTTTCACTTATAAAGAAAGCTAAATAAGTGATTGAACGGGGAATAATATGAAGATATCCGGCGTAAGGCGTTATAAAAGAAGACCATCCGGATTTAAAAGCTTCGTAAAAAAACTCAAATCCGTCTTCAGACCAGAACTGCGGGTAAAACAAAGCATCGGTACGCCGTAAAACAATAATCAGACAGCCAATTAACCAAAACCACAGCAAACGGTATTTTATAAAAACCTGTTTCATCCAATCAAAGTAATAAATATTACTGTTTGTTATTTTTAACTTTTCCGCTCCATTTACATTTTACGCACAGCCAGTACCAGTGCAAATAATTAGGCAACCATTTCCACAATTTAAAGTTTGACTGTCCGTCCGAACGGTCGTGCCATGCTGTGGGGACTTCCGAAATTTTGAAACCTGCAATAAACGCTTTCACGGTAATTTCCATGCCGATTTCAAAACCGCCTTTACTTTCAATTCCGATTGTATCAAGCATTGATTTGCGGTACATTTTGAAACTGTTTGAAATATCGTGTGTGGGAATGTTTGTAAGCACGTGCAGAGACAAACCGGCTACACGAGAAAACAGCCCCTTCAGGAAAGGACCTCCGTATTGTTTGCCACCTTTCATGTAGCGTGAAGCACACACCAGATCGGCGTTTTCGTTTACTGTTTTTGCATACATATCATTCATTATTTCTGGCGGATCAGACAAATCAGCCATCGTAACAATCACAAATTCGCCACGCGCTTCTTCCAATCCTGTCTTTATAGCATATAACACTCCACGCCCGTATTTGTTTTTCAACAGATGGACAGGATTTGAATAACTGCCTGAAATTTCGCGAACTACCGGAACCGTAGTATCTTCTTCCATATCATATACTATCAGGATTTCGCGTGGTATATTCACTTGCGCTTCAATCCTGTCAAGAGCAGTTTTAATATTTCCCGCTTCATTATAAACGGGGATGACTATAGTTAACCTATTCATCTATATCAAATATTTCCCAGTTCGATTTGCTGTTTTACCCAGGGTATTACCTCGTCGAGCGTAGCGCTCAAATCGGTATTCGCTTCGAAGCCCAAAACTTTCTTTGCTTTCTCAACCGACGGTACCCGCTTCTGTACATCGTATTCAAAGGCTTTGTCATGAACAAATTTCAATGGTTTATCGCCGTTGAGTTTCTTCCAAATCAAAGTAGATAACTCCTTGACGGTAGTTGAAACCGGCGTGGAAAGGTTGAAATCGTTGTTAATCGCCTTTTCGCTTTCGATACATAAACGGATGCCGCGCGCCAAATCGCCGCCGTAGGTATAATGACGAATCTGTTCGCCAGATCCGAGTATATGCAGAGGATCCTGTCCCTTGACAACTTTTTGCACCAAATCGGGAACTACGTGGCTCATAGCCAATTTCACATTGCCCGACATGATTTCCTTTTCATTTTTAGCCCGCTGCTCACCCGTACCGACGCAATTGAACGGGCGGATAATGGTGTAAGGGAGTTTATATTGCTCGTAAGCTCCTTTGGCGAAATATTCGCAGGCTAATTTCTGAAACCCGTAAGTGGAAAGTGGCGGCGGACATTTCAGCTGTTCTCCTTCGGGCGTCGGATAAAGACTTGCGCTTTCAAACACCATTGACGAAGAAAGCACATTGATTTTTTTTAGTTTTTTTTCTTTGAAAGCCCAGATTGCGGCGTCAAAAGTGGAAGCAGTAATGCGCTCATTTTCAGCCAGTAAATCATAAGCATATTCGTGAAAATAAGTGATGCCGCCTATCATTGCCGCAATTGCCACAACCTGGTCGCAGTCGGCAATCAGTTCGCGCATCAGGGGCATGTCTTTCACATCGCCCTTTACGATACTGTAATTGGGGTGATTATCATAACTTTTTTCAACGAATCCATATTTACTGTAATTGTCGATACCAACAACATGATGTCCATGTTTCAGCAATTCCTCGACCAAATAACCTGCTATAAATCCGGCAGAACCGGTAACTAATATTTTCATATTTTTCCTCCTCTGTTTAATATATTCCAGATGTCAATTACTTTTTTATTTGCGATACTCAGCTGTTTATACCGTTTGTGCGGAGCGGCGATGATTATTATGTCGCTTTCCTGCAAAACTGTTTCTTCGCTTACAAGCGAACGATCTTTCACGTATGGATCGGCGCACAGCACCAGTCCTGCTTCAATTTCCAGAATCTTTTTCAACTTATATGAAAGCGATTCGCGTATATCGTCGCTTTCCGCCTTGAAAGCCATACCTAAAATTCCAACTTTCATTTCGGACAGATCATACTCTTTTTTAAGGCAGGAAACCACATAGTTGGGCAAACCTTCATTTATAAGCATTGCCGTATGTCCTAAATGGAAATTATTATTGTTGAATGCTGCCAGCTGCATCGTATCCTTGAACAGGCAGGGACCGGCTGCAAAGCCAGGACGCGGGAAATCTTTGGTTCGGCTGTAATTATGCGTCATGGCGTGATAAATATTGTAGAAATCAAGATGATAGTCGTTTGCCATCATGTAAAACTGGTTTGCTACGGCAAATTTCATGTAGCGCCACGAATTGGTAAAAAGTTTTGCCAGTTCAGCTTCCATCGGTTCAACGACAATCAGATCTTTTGTAAGCAGGGAAAACAGTTCCGACGAGCGTTCAACGCCTTCTTTCGTAAACGAAGAAATGATCTGGGGAAGACTTTCAAGTTCTTCTATAGCTTTGCCTTCCAGTATCCTTTCAGGGCAGAACGACAGGTGAATATTTTTTCCTGCCTCACAGAACCAGTCGTTGATGCGTTTGCTCAGTCCCGGATAAACGGTACTCCGCAAAATCAGCAACTGTCCTTCGTAAAAATAAGGCAACAGGTCGTCTATAACCTTTTTCATCACACGGAACATCGGGTTCAGATGTTCGTCAACCGGCGTACCAATAATCAGGATAGCCGTTTCGCTTTCGGAAACTACATCAGGTTTGTTAGAGAAATGAAGCCTTCCTTCTTTCAAAACCTGTTTCAACAACGGTTCTGCACCTTCTTCAAAAAATGGAATAGTTCCCGACTGAACAACAGCAATGTTAGCATCATTCGTATCATAAATGCAGACATTTTTACCTTTGACGGCGAGCATTATTGCCAGAGGCAATCCCACATGTCCACAACCACCAATCACGCATATATCAAATTTCATAAACAATATCGGTTTAAAATTAAAATTGAAATTATATAAACTTTTTTGTATACAAATAAATAATTGATTAAATCAGACAATTACTGAAATAAAACGCAAAAGTACAATAAATTTCAAAAAACAGAAAAAATAATCGGGAAATTTCACTTTAAACCCCAAAAATAGAAATTTATCATACAAATAAGTCTTTTTTTGTTCAATAATCATTCAAATTCAATATAAGAGACACTATGAATGATGATAAAAAAGGCACGAAAGCGTGTCTCGTCATCCGAGCGATAGCGAAGCAATCCAGAAAAAATTATGAATTATGAATTGGCTGGCGCAACTTTCGCGCTACGTGTCTCGTAAACCGTCAAAAACGGATTAAAATTCAACTATCAATTTAACATTTAGTTGGCGTCCGGTTAATTTATCAGGAACGGCATTCTTGTAGCCGTTCACATCCGTAAACCAGGAATAGGAACTGACATTACGAATGTCAAATAAATTGAAACAATCGACGCCTACCCATACGTTGCGCAAATGGCGCAGTATGGAATTGTCCCTGTATTCAATTTCTTTTTCGCTCAGTAAGCAATACGAGAAGCCTAAATCAACCCTGCGGTAAGGCGGAGCAGTCAGTGCGAAATTGTAACTGTCGCCGGGTGCGCTGAATGGCAGTCCTGCCGACCAGATTACCCGCAGATTACCCTGACATTTTTTGTAAATTTCCGTATAGTAAAATGTGAAATTATATGGCTGATCGGTAGGCAAAGAAACTTTTTTCCCATTTATGTATTGTTTAGCCTGCATCAGCGAAAACCCTATCCATGAATCGGTTCCAGGTACGAACTGTCCGAACAGCTTTGCGTCGAATCCCATTGTATAGCCTTTTGAAATATTTTCTCCGTAATACCAAACTTTTACGTTGTCTATCGTATATGGCACCAGATTATCTAATTTTTTATAATACATTTCGACAGTGAACTTGAATGGACGCTGGTAAACTTTAAATTCGTAATCGCCTCCCAAGACAAAATGAAGCGAGCGTTGCGACCGTATATTTTTATTCAGGACTATGGAAGAATTGGCGGCATCGTCCGTAACTACTTTTCTAAATTCCTTGTAGAAAGGAGGTTGATAATAAAAACCTGTTGCAAAGCGCAATGTGATATTCTGATGTTTTGAAGGAATAAATCCCAGCGACAGGCGCGGACTGACAACCCATTCATCGTTGTAATTCCAATAACTTCCTCTTAATCCTGCGGTTATTGACAATATTCCTTCATTGACCCTGAACTTGTACGTATCCTGAATATATCCTGAATAGCGACGGGAAAAAATTTCGTTTTTAGAATGTAAATTACTGAATACCATTAATTTATCATCGTTAAGCGGTAGCGAATAACCTAACGAATCATGCAATTCCCATTCTTTGTTACGGTCTTTAATGCCTTCCTTCTGTAATCCAAGCGACCATCGCAGGGCATGTCGCGCAATACCAATATTGCCCGTAACAGAAGCATTTGTCACCTCTGCATTCAGAAAATCGCGGGAATGTTGATGAAACAGTCCCGTACCTATGTTTTCTTCGTCTTTTCCCACTACGTTGCTTATCCAGTATTCGCCTGTGATGTCGTAGGTTTCTTCCTCTCTCGACTGGAAACCTGAAAATTGCAGGGAAATATCGCTTCTTTCGCCAAGAGCATATTTCAATGTAGCAGCGCCGAATAAAGTCCGGAAACGGTCGCGTTCTTTTCCATCGTAATAAACCCTGAACCGGCGCGGATCGTTCATCGTTCCATAAGAAGTTACCCTCTCGCTTGGATTAAAATCATAAGTATTATTTGAATAGTATCCATGTAAACTTAAACTTAAATTCGGGGTAAAAGCATAAGTCATAAACGTTTGCATATCCATTGCCGACGGATTGTAATCGCCCCTCGTATCTAAGGTTTTCAGGAGCGTTGTTCCTCTTTTATAGCGAAATCCCGTGATTTGGGAAAATTTTCCCGTAGCGCTTCCAAGATAAATATTTCCGCCCAGCATACTGGCAGTAACTCCTCCTTCAAGTCTTTTAGGCGTTTTATAGGTTACATCCAAAACCGACGACATTTTGTCGCCATAGCAAGGTTCAAATCCACCGGAAGAAAAGCGGATACGTCCTGTCAGGTCGGGATTGATAAAGCTCAACCCTTCCTGCTGCCCGCTACGAATCAATAAAGGACGATAAATTTCTATCCCGTTGACATATACCATATTTTCATTATAACTGCCGCCCCTGACGGAATACTGCGAACTCAATTCATTGACGGATGAAACGCCCTGTCCGGCAGTCATGATAAACGATTCAACGCTGCCGCCCGTAGCATCGACAGCAAGACGCATCTGGTCGGCTTTAATTTCTTTCATTGCGCCGGTTTGTATTCTGTTTCTTGTAACGACAGCCTCCTCAAGTTCATAAGTTTCTATCTGCATTTTAACATTTACTGCTACATGTCCTTCCGACGCAAAGAGTTTTACCTGAGTTGTATTATATCCAAGACAGGAAAACGTCAGGGTTATGGAATCTTTAGCGTTCAACGACAGGGAATATTTGCCTTTTTCATTAGTGAAAGTTCCGATAGCAGTACCTTTCACCCAAACATTTACCAGCTCAACGGGAAATCCGTCGGGATCTGATACCACGCCTGAAATTTTCACTTGCTGCGCAAATGTAAAACAGGAAAACATAACAAAAAAGAAGACTGCAAAAAAACGAATGTTCATATATTTTTAAAACACAATTATTCTATACTTTACGCGGTTTAATTTTGTGTAATGACGTTGCACAAAACCATGCCGTGCAGAGTATATTAACGAAAAATGTAAACATTACGTATAATTGTGAAGAAAAAAAGCTCGAAAGCTCGAAAGCTCGAAAGCTAATTCATGCGAATCGGGGGTTGAAAACGTTTTTTTAGCCCGAATGAGCTAAAAAAATTAGATATTAGAGTTTAGATATTGATAATGCGAATCAGAAGTAAAAATGTCCCTTTCAGGACATTGCTTCGCTAACGCTCGCGCCAGCCAATTCATAATTCATAATTCCTAATTCAAATACAATCCATTGCTTCATTTCTTCTCCCCGTAAAATCATGCAGGAAGGGAAATGGCTTTGGTTTAAAAAGTCCGGATAAAATTGCGCTTCCAATGCTATTCCGTTCAGAGGGAAAAATGGGTTGGCAAGAAAATCGCCTGTATAAATCTGTATTCCAGGCATGGACGAATATACGTTCAGTATGCGACCCGAAGACGATTCCCTGAGTGAAGCCAAACAGTTGAGCCTTTCGCTGGAATTACCGATGAAATAAGTGTTTATTGTTGGAAAAAGATTTCTGTAATCACTGAAATCGAAAGCCGAACCTGCAAGCGGTAAAATTTTTCCGGTGGGAATATATTCATTGTCCGTTTCAAGATAATGGTCGGCGAAAACTTTGAGTTCATGGCTTAAAATATTTGTTTTACAGCCGTTTAAGTTGAAATAGGCGTGATTTGTCGGATTGAAAGGAGTGTCCATGTCCGAAACGGCGCTATATTCGATGCGCAACTCATTAGCGTCTGAAAAAGAGTAACTAACCGTGAGGAAGATATTTCCTGGGAAACCGTTTTCTCCATTCTTACTCAATAATTTAAATATTACCTGATCATCATTTGCCTGATAATCGAATATTCGGGAATTAAACCCTGTAAACCCGCCATGATTGGTATTTTTACCGTCGTTTTTATCTAAGAGATAAGTTTTTCCGTTTAGTTTGAACTGTGCGCGAGCAATGCGATTGGCAATTCGTCCAATAGTTGAGCCTGTATAAAACCGGTCGGAAAAATAATCTTCTATTCTGTCGTAGCGCAGAATGATATTATCCATCCGACCAGATTTATCAGGAACTACTACCGACAGTAGCGTTGCACCATAATTTGTTACTTCCACATAAGCGCCGCTTGAATTTTCAAGGCGGAAAGTCCTGACGTCCATCGTTTTCATTTATTTAACAGCCCCCAACTTAATCGCTTTCTCTGCAACTTTCACAATATGAACGCCTTCCCCGCTTAGATGAATGAATTTATTTGTAAATCCGGAGGCAATTTTTTGCCCAAAAATGTTGAATACAGTTATGTTTTTTTCGTACAGACTTTTAATAATGAAACCGTTATTGAAAGTCTGTACGTGAAAATCTGTTTCTCCGGCGATTTTCGGAGAAGATGTAAAATATTTATCGACAGTTGTGAAGCGTCCTCCGGCATACGACTGGTCAATAGCCTGTACGCCAATAGAATAATTACCTTTTTCGGGAATATCCATCACATATTCCTTTATATGGGATGACAGAGCCGTTTGCAAATCTGTTCCCACTTTAATTCGACCGGTATTGACGTCGGCAGGGATCAGCATCCAGACAGCTTCCGTATCAATGTTTTTTACAAAAATATTGTATCTGAGAGCGCTTTGGAGAGATATATCATCGGTTGCCTCTCCCCATGAAATTGTTAGCTTGCCGTCTTTATATTCTGCGTTTACGAAATCAGGCGGGGAAGGCGGCTGATTGTTTTGCAAACCGGCTTCGGCAGGATTGTTTTCATATATCCTGACAGGGGAATTATAGGCATAATCCATATCCGAACCTTTTGAGCCAGCAATGATTACGTCCATATTTCCGTCGCCGTTGACGTCGCCCATATTAATACCTCCGTCTTTAACGGGAAAAATGGGGCGCTGTCCGTCCTTGATAAATCTACCTTGCTCGTTCTGATAATATACTCTGGTTAAATATTTTGAACCGTCATAACCGTTCATGATCATATCCATATAACCGTCGTTATTAAAATCGGCAACGAGGATGTTAGCCAGATTAATGGGGTCAATGCCTGTTGCGCCCGTATCGTGAAGTTCAAACTCACGATTTCCCGTATTCGGGTTTATCGTATTATAATACAGCTGGGAATATCTCGCCCAGTTATCTCCGTGACCTGTAATGAAAACGTCCAAAGTGCCATCGCCGTTAACATCTGCCAGAACAGACTGACTTTGCCAGGCTCCGGGCATATTTGCAGGCGTCATATCCTGGAAAGTTCCATCTTGCATGTTTTTATATATTCCTATTCCGCGCGCAATATTGCTGTAGCCCGTATGAAAAATGTCAAGCCACCCATCGTTATTCAGGTCGCCAAACATGACGGAGCCATTTGCAGTTGGCTTATAATTAGCAGGCAAAACATTCGCCTGTAATTCAAATTTCCCGCTTCCGTTCAGGTTCCTGTACAGGTTAATGCTGCGGTTTTCGTTTTCTTCCCTGCTCATAATCAGCAGGTCGTTGAAACCGTCGTGGTCATAATCTCCAACGGAAATTGTATTTAGATATTCCTCGTCGCAGTACTGTTTCAAGCCGGTGTTATATACCTCCTGAAACAGATAATTGCCGTCAGCTCCCAAATTGCGATACAGGCGCGCATATTTTTGGCTCATCGGAAAACGCCAGTCGCCGCCTTTACCAACAATCAGCAAGTCGAGATTGCCATCGTTATTGAAATCGAAAAAAACGGCGTTAGTCCATATAGAAACCTGAATATCAGCGTCGTATTCCTGTACTACCGTAAAAGATCCGTCGCCGTTATTTTTGACAAGAGCCGACATTTCGTTCCAAACATGCCAGTCGGCAGGCTTGTCTGTTTCTGTTACGTTACAAATATATTTTCCGGGTCCATCAAACTTATAATGAAACCAGTTGAAATCAGCCTGACCTGATGTTTCTTCCTTATTATATGTGAAGATTCCAACACGAGAACCTTTCCAGTCGCCCGATTGCAGGGAGTAAGGTCTGCCGCAGGCGATAAATTCGCTGTTATCAAAGCTGTAATAAAATTGATGCTCGTTCATGTTTCCATTAATAAAAACTTTAAAATAAACAGTATCGGAAACTGTTTCGATTATGTTTTCCACAACGCCCTCCATTTCGACGTAAATATATTTTTTATCTGCATTTTTGAGGCATCCAACAGCATTGTAATGATTACCGGTGCAAAAAAGACCTGCCCGCTGTCCGTTTGTCATTTTACTGCAATCCAGTTCGGAAGAGGCTTCGCCATAATAGCCCGTAACTTTTTGCGAAAACATATTCTTAGCGCTTTTGAGCCTGTCTGCTTTTTGAGCTTTAATTACCAAATAGTCGGGGCGTTCTGTAAGCGACCAGTAATCGTTGTCAGGATTATGATTGAATTGCCACTGCAAACCCAATTTGTCGGAAGAGAACTCGTCGTCTGACTGTGGGCAGGAAACAGGGAAAGTGGCGCTGATTGCCGGTTTAGACCATTCTTTAACCGGTTCGCCAATTCCATTCATGTCGAAATCCTGACCGATTACGGGGAATCCGTCTATCCATGTTGCCGGTTGCAGATGCACAATACGTCCCTGAGGGTCTTTCGACTGGAAATGATAAAACCACCATTCGCCATCGGGGGTATCAACCAGAGCGCCCTGATGAGGTCCATTTATCTTGGTTGATCCCTGCTCCAAAACTATTCTTTTTTCATACGGTCCATAAATATTTGAAGACCGCAAAACGGTTTGCCAGCCTGTTGAAACGCCTCCTTCCGGAATACTGATATAATAGAAACCGTCTTTTTTGAATAATTTTACACCTTCGGAAACACTGCCTTCATAAACTTTTACGCCATTGTCGAGCAGTTGAGTTCCATCGGGTTTCATTTTATGGATAATTATAGGACCGCCGCCCAACTGACTTCGTCCAAGATAAGCAGTGCCATCGTCGTCCCACAATGGGCATGGATCTTCCCATCCGCTTATATTTTTCACATTAAGCAGTGGAGACCATGTTCCGGCAGGGTCAGTTGTATTAGACATGAACAAACCTTCGTCAGGCGTACAGAAGAATACCCAGAACTTTCCGTCATGAAATCGAATGGAAGGCGCCCACGAACCTCCGCCATAACGTTCATTGATATAGTATTTGGGAAAGTCGATGCTGTTATAAATCTGTCCGCACAGTTTCCAGTTGACCATATCGTCCGATTCCAGAACCTGCATTCCCATAAAATGAAAATCCGAGCAAACCATATAGTATTTATTACCAACCCTGATAACGTCGGGATCGGAATAGTCGGAATTTAGAATCGGATTGACATACGTTCCGTCTTCCTGATCGCCCCAGCGGGTATCCCTGTTAATTTCTTTCAGATAGAAATTTACGGCGGCAGATCCCAAATCCTGACCGCCATAAAACAAATCCATGTAGCCGTTATTTGTGAAGTCTGCCATTACCGGACGCGCCCTGTGCGAGCCTGGAAACAAATCCTGAATTTTTTCATCATGACTGCCAATTCGGTTAAATGAGCTTGGAGTTTGCGCCTGAAAATTCCATGCAAGCAATAGCAACGCTACTGTAAAATATTTAATTTTCATATCATTTATTTATCAGGGTAAAAACCAGTTATCAATATTCATCAATCTCGTTTTCATCGCATCTGCGTCCTGATATTTGGCGGCTACTTTTTCAGCCATAAATTCCGGATGGTTATCGCGCCGGCGCGAAATCCTCAACAGATCGAAGAAACGGTTTCCTTCAAAAGCAGTTTCAGCAGCCATTTCATCAAGAATACGGTCTTCTACCCAGTTGATGGAATCCTGTTTGTTTGGTAAATCGGGGATGATGAAAAATGCCGTATCCACAGGAATACCGTCTCCGCGTCCGCGAGCAGACATAGACCTGTTATTATCGAAGAAAGAAGCCTGTGGAAACCGGAAAAGCTCATCGCTCAATTCATCAGGATTCACTTTGTGGGTAAGGGGATCGCTAACATTGGCGTAAGTAAGTCCGTATTTCAGAACGGCAAAAGCTAAAGTTGGCTTGCCCAGCCGGTTAAGAGCTTCTGCAAAACGCAGGTAAAGGTGCGGAATCCTGTAAACGGGAATACTCGACCTGATATACAGCGCGTTGACGAGCAAACCGTTGCCAGGATCGTAGCCCGTTTCAACGTTAGAGCCATTGTAATACTTGTATATCAAACAGTTTTGAAATCCTTTTATATCTACGTAGTTATAGGCGTCGCCAGCCTGAATATTTTTAATATTACCTCTTAAATCGCCGGAAGGAGTGGCAACTACGCCACTGTTAACGGTGAACATATAAAGAGCTTCAGACATAAACCGGACATAGTTGGTGGAAGGAACAATGGAAGGCTTATCGTTATACGACAGATTAACTAACTGACTGTGATTGCTTTGAACGGAAGTCATGCCTGGAATTGACGTAATTGCTTCCCTGTCGTAGGTGGAAACATGGGCATTGGAAGCGAGATCCAGCATATTCGTATTCGCCCAGCGATTGGCATTATCCGGTACGGTAATTTCCCTGCTCTGTATTTCATCGTAATAAAAATTTGCAGCAGAGATGTAATTGTTTTTATATAAATACAAATCTCCCAGCAGCAGTTTTAATGGAATAACTGACGAATGTCGGTTGTCTGCATAAAGAGCTACAAATGGTTTTAATTCGTCAATTAAAACAGACGCCAAATCGTCCAATGAAAATTCCGGATATTCCTTCTGCGAAGCAAAGAGATCAAGAACCGGTTCTGTGATATAATTAACTTTACCGTAGGTCAGTCCCAACTGGAAATACGCCCATGAACGTAGCGTTTTAGTCCACACATAACATGGCAGCATTACTTTCTGGTTTTGCATAACCATCGAAGTATCTAATTTTTGAAGCAGGACATTACAGTTGTTAATGATATTGTAATAATCGCGTTTCGAGGCAAAGGCATTTTCGGAATTAACCTGAAACCGGTTCACATCCTGCAATTCGCTTGACGCAAATTCAGAGGCAGTCATCAGGTCGCCGCGCAATTCTCCCGCCAGCACATAACGGTCTGCAACAGACACACATTCGTATATGATTCCGTTTAATGCGTTAGTAGCTTCCGTTTCGTTACTTATCACATATTCGTCTTCCATTGCAACCAGGCTCGAATTGGTATCAAGCATATCTCTGCATGAATTTAATGTAAAAATCAGGCTGACGGCAAATAATAATTTTATAATTTTCATATTTCTAAATATTTAATTTAAATTCTACAAATTAATCTTTATTCCGATGCTGTATGATCGGGTCTGAGGAATAAGTCCCGCATCAATGCCCTGATACAGTACTGAATTACCAAAAGCGCTTTCAGGATCGTTACCCAGATATTTGGTCAGGGTAAAGATATTGTTAATTGACGCCCAAATAGATATTTCTTGCAGGAAAGTCATTTGAAACGGCAATTTGTAAGCCAGAACCAGCGACTTGAAACGCAAAAAAGAACCGTCTTCAATCCATCTGTCTGAAAAACGGGAATTTCCTGTGGGATCGTCGTAAACGGCGCGGGGAATATCTGTTTTCTGACCGGCAACAACCCAACGGTTTTGCATGGCTGTTGTCTGATTATTTGAGTTTGATCCAGCTTCCAGATTTGCTCTCAAAGCGTTATACACATCGTTTCCGTATGTATAATTAAACATGGCTTCAAAAGTGAGGCGCTTCCACGACAGTCTGAAATTGAAACTGCCATAAAAATCAGGATTGGGGTCGCCAATAATCTGACGGTCTTTATCGTCTATTACCCCATCGTCCACGACTTGAGCGAAGTGCATATCGCCTGCTTCAAACGGGATTAATTGTCCTGATTTGTTTCGTATCGACAAATTGGCGTCAAGCGCTTCGTCGGCTGTTGAAAATACTCCCTGAGTTTTATAACCGAAGAATACTCCTGCGGGCTGTCCCACCTGAGTCAGGATTTGAGCGCCTGCAACTTCCGAAACAAAAGAGCCGTCGGCTAACGAAACGATTTTGTTTTTATAATTACCGATAGAAGCTTCGCAGTCTAATTTCAAATTACGCATATTCAAAACACGGACGCCTGTTTTAATTTCCAGACCATTGTTTTGCAGTTCGCCTCCGTTGCTCCAGTAGTATTTTACTCCCGCAATATCGTTCAGCTGTTTTTGAATCAGCAAATCGTATGTCCTGGATGAATAAAGATTTACATTCATTGTCCATCTGTTGTTGAACATGCTGAAATTCAAACCGGCGGATGTTGTTGCCGTTGTTTCCCACTGCAAATCAGGATTTCCAATATTCTCCAGCAGTAAACCGCTGCCATGAGAAGCCGAAAAATATGTGCGTGAAGCGCTGTTGGGAATATTGTCGTTACCGGACACATCGTAAGCGGCAGTTATTTTCAGGAAATTAATAAAATCAATATTTTTCATGAATTTTTCGGAGGATATAATCCATCCGCCTGAAACAGACGGGAAAATACCCCAACCAACATTTTTCCCGAAACGGGATGAAAGGTCTGTTGCCGCAGATACATTAACCAGATATTTTTTTCTGTAAGCATAATCTGCAACGGCATACCACGACATGGAGCGCCAGTTATCGTCTATCCCAATAGTTGTTCTTGTATATGACTGCGTATTAGACAGTTGCAACAGATTGTCGGAGCCGGTGTTATGTCCCGACAGCAAATGACCCTTATAACTGTCGGCATGGAAGCGGTAGCCGCCGAAAGCGCTCAAATCATTTGTTTCGTTTTTAATGGCTTCCCACTCTACATGCGCATCGGCGATGATGGATGTGTGGGTGGTCATTCTGTCCTGCACGAAATTCTGCGATTCGCCATAAATTTCACCCATAGCGTTCAGCAAAGGCTGTTCGATAATACCGAGATCCGGAATAAACTGATTTTCGTTCAGTTTACGCCAGCCGTAGGAAAACAGCATTTTGGCTTTTACCTTGTCTCCTTTGAAGGTATAGGCAGGTAACAGGCTGACATTTAAGGCATACTGTTTAGACTGACCTAACCCGTTTTCTGTCAGCGACAAAGGGTTTCCAACGCCAAGTTCATCGTAATTGCTTAAACGCTGGCTTTGATTTCCATACAAATCATATTCGTATGGGCTGTACACGGGCGATTTGATCATGGCAAGATACAGTGGAGCAGAAACGCTGTCGATACCGTCATTCAACGCACGGCTGTTTGTCTGTGTAAAAGCCACATCGAAAGAGGTCTTGAACTGTTTCGACATGAAAATATCGGAATTGACGCGGAAATTAAGTCTGTCGAAACCTGTATTTGGAACGTTAGCCGCGCTTTGAACATATCCCAGAGAAACGGCATATAAAGCAACGTCATCGCCGCCTTCCACGCGAATACCATAGTTTTGACTGTAAGCTCCCTTGTTCATCAGTCCAAGCCAGTCCGTCGTATTGTGATTGGCATTGTAATATGATTTTGAAGTATTGTCGTCCAGAAATTTAAGTCTTTCGAGCAGGCTCTGTTTGTCGTATTTTCCACTTAAAATATCGGAAGCGTAGATTCGATATTCTCCGGCGTTCATGAGCGGCATGGAAGAAAACGGCGCACGATAACTCATACCCAAATCTAAAGAAATTGAAGTTGCGGGACTTTTGCTGCGTTTTGTGTCGATCAGGATAACGCCGTTTGCTCCTTTGCTCCCGTAAAGAGATGTTCCGTTTTTCAATACTGTAATCTTTTCCACATCTTCCGGATCAATAACAGACAATGGATTCAAATACAGTCCATCAATTATTGAAGGCACGTCCTGCGGTTGCCAGATAATACCGTCAACTACATAAAGTGGTTGAGAAGAAGCATTAAGCGAATGGAATCCCCTTATAAACATAGCTTGTCCGTTTGCAGGAGTTCCGGAATGAGCAACGGTTCTTGCCTGTCCATTAAGGCTGGAGTTAATATCTTCGTCAACAGACAGTCCATGAATCGAAAAGTCGGAAACGGAAACCTGACTGTTCGCCTTAAATGCCGTTTCGTCGTAAAAAGCTGAAGCGCCTGTTTTCTGCAACAGGAAAATATCTATCTGGGATTTTCCTTTCAGGGCAACTGTCTGGCTGTAATAACCTGGAGCTTCGACCAGAAAAGTAACATCCAAATCAGGAGTTTCGATAACGAATGATCCGTCGTCGGACGACATGGCGGTAATCCTGCTACCGGCAACGCTAATCCTCACGCCTGCAAAACCCAATCCGGTGGCAGAATCGAAAGCCTTTCCTGCAACCTGGCGGCTATCCGTTAAAACAACATTTATCGTATCCTGACCCTGATATTTGATTTTCTTTTTAGCATAACCGATATTGGCGATTTCTATTTCGCTGTCGAGCGCGATATTGTTAAGAAAATAATAACCGTCTAAATTAGTACTTGATTTGGCGTCGGTTCCTGTTATGCGTACCAGCGCGCCAATTACAGGTTCGCCGTTGGAATCCACTACCTGTCCCGTAAGCGTTTTTTGAGCGCAAATATTTGGTATACAGGATAAAAGCGCGGCAAACATGATAAGTATTCTCTTTATATTTAATTTATTTTTCATATCTTTTTAATTTTCTACAGGTTCAAAAATGATTCTATCCACACAAAAACTGCGACCAAACTGTCTGGAATTAAATTCCGAAGCGCTGACCCTTACGGCAATATCCAGTTTGGTGGCAACTACCCGCTCGTCTACTGAATGTAAACCCCTTACAAAGTCGATTTGCCAAAGCCTGTCGTAATAGTTTGCAACAGGAAAAGTAAAATCCTTGAACAGTAAGAGTTTAACTTTATCTGTTGCGCTGGTTTGCAAATTGTTTGCAATGGCAGTTGTTATATTACCGTTCACATTCTGATAATTCAGTGTGCAGCGGAGTTTTGTAGCGCGGGGCTGACCTTGCTGAGCCATTTCTCCGGGCAAAAATTCGACGAAAATATTATACTTTCCAGAGAGCGTTTGAGGGATATTAAACGTTATTTTGGGCTGATTTTCCATATTATCGTCCAAAGTAGTTTGATATACTTCCAGGAAGCGGGAATCAGTAGCCAGACCTGCTGTATCGCCATCTATAATTCTTGGAATAATAGTTGTATTGGCAGCGGTTTTTCTACCGTCCTGTTCATCTGCTTCAACGAATATTGGCTTCTGAAAAGTTTCCAACGCAGGGAAGTTTATCGTATTTTCCGCAAGAAAAACAAATCCATTGGAAGTTTTAATCTTTTGAGCGCCACTGAATAAGTATGCAGGCTGATGGATTATACTTGGAGAAGTAGAAACCATCGAATCCTTACCTGCGGGATTATCTGTTTCTCCTCTAAAAATCAAATCTTCGACGATAGCCAGATATGTTTGCAGGCGCTGAATTGAATCGTTGCCTTTTGTCGTTTTGAATAGCGGCGATATACGTTCATAAGCTGCATCCCAAGCTGCATTATCAGGAATTAGCGCCGTGTAGATTGAATCTTCAACACTGACTGCCCCCAGACCCGTATGAACTGTTCCATACCAGTTCCATGTTTCAGTTGCATCGAACAGCCGGTTGTAGCGGATATATACCGTATCGCGAATAGTTCCATCGGCGTCTATCGACAGTGGATCTATTATTTCCTCATCAAACTGACTGATAAACTGCGCCAGTTTGGATGTATTTGGCGACGTCAAAATGTATTCGTAGATATTGGGAAAAAACTGTATTTGCGATTTGAGAGTATGCAAAACGCCGTTTTTCGCCAGTATATCATGCTTTTGCATATCTACATTCCCAAAAGAACTACCCCCTTCTGCAAAAAAATACACCTTATTACTTTTCATCCTGACGCCTCTTTCAGGATTGTCGGACGTTGTATGTATGTGGCGGGCAATATGATTCTCGACAATCAGACGAGCTTCATCTTGGGTAATTGATTTTATATTGACAGACGACAGAGCGCTGTTGTTGGGCGCCCAAACAGTAAAAGACTGGGTAGAAGCCAACAAGGTGTCGCAGGCTGCAATACTTATCAACTCCGAGAAGACCGACAAATCGCTGTCTTCGGCAATCAGCTCCACTAAATTTTGCAGAGGCAGAGCATCCGACCGATTAAAATGTTCATCTTTCGCATCCTCGCAAGAATATGAAAAACAGACGATAAATAATGAAACAAGTAATATATTTTTATTCCGTATCATAATATTAAAAACTATAAACTGATAACTAAAAACTAAACTCTAATATCTAATATCTAAACTCTAATATCTAACTACCCCCTGTCTTCATCATCAAGGAAGCTGACAGGAACCAGCTCTATAAAATCCAGATGAAACTCGCCATCTTCCCTTTCAACATTTTTAGCTCTGAAATAGTGATAGTCGTAGTCCTGGAAGTCGAATTTACCGACGATAATGCGAATATCGTTTTTGCCATTACGCAAAATATGCTTGTAACTTTCGTTGATTATATCGGCGCCACTTTTCATATAGCCCCTGTTACGCATCATTTTGTCGTTTTCCACGCCATTATCAACAGACTGGTCGTCGGCAATCCAGCCGATTTGCGGGCTTTCGCCATTCAAGCTCAGATCAACAGGAATCCCCTGAATCTGTCCATCAATAAACAATTGAGCAATACCTCTCCACCATACGGCGCTGTATCCCAGCCGGAGTTCCCATGTGCCGGGAGGAACAGGCGGCAATCTAAGCGTAAAATCATACCAGCCGCGAATACTGATTTCATCGCCCTGATAATCGTCCCACCCAAGCGAAGCCCACAGGATTATCTTGCAGGCAGGATTGAATGTGAAACTTTCGCCGCACAATTCAGGAGTAATAGTGAAGGACTGACCAACATTTTTCCATCGAATATTATTGTTAGTCAGTGCAGAAGGAATTGCGTAAGCGTCAAGACGTATCCTTTTGTGAAGCACGTCTTGCCTCATAACGTTTTCGTCATAAACAAGGATGTCTGTCAGGGCGTGAATATAACCGTTAAAAGCTTCAATATCGGTCAGGGAATAATCAATGCCTACAAATTTGCCCGACCGGGTAGTGTTAATCTGATTTCCCGCCGAAGAACCCACATCAGGAGCTTTGATTTCCATCAGGCGCATTTTGAGCATAGTTTCATAATATTCGTGGCGTTTATTAATTGCCGAAGGAGCAGTATTCCCGCCGGAATAAAGTAATTCATTGGAAGGCATCTGGCGATCAAGCAAATGGTAGGAAACAAACTTGTTCAGCGCATTTTCGCGACTTGCATAATTATCCCTGTCTGCTGTGCCATAATATTTTTCCGCATACTCAACCAATTGATTTATGGTGGTTATGCCAGCATCGGCAAACACTTTGTCCGTTTCGGCAAAAAGCGTGTAGCCCAATTTTTTAGCGTGAATGACTTTGATATTATCATAACCGACAACATTAACAAAATCTCTTCCGGGACTTGGATCATTGTAGGAAACATCGTACAGATTTGAAACCGAATCATTCAAACCGGTTAATTCAAAAGCGTTTGCAAACATTTTGAAATTATCGTTGGATTTCAATATCGCAAGCAGTGTTTCCTGCGAAAATATAATGACATTTCCCACGACATGAACAACGCCATTGTGCAGTTTATTATCTTTCGACACAACAGGAGACGACCTGTTGATCCAAATCACCTGTTTACTGTCGGAATTGGAGTATGAAACAACCAGATAGCGACCACCCATGTTTGGGGTAGGCAAAGCGCCGTCCTGAAATTCGTCGGAGATATACTCCCTCGACACATCTTTGATAACATGGTCATTGACAATGGCTTTCTTGTCTGCGTCAGTTAAATCTTCATACGTAATATTATTTGCCTTGAAGTAGGCTTGGAAAGCCGAATCGGTTGGAGCGAAACAGGTAAAATGACCATAGAGCGACAGAAGCGATTTGTAACCGCTTTCCTCTATCAGGCGGGTAAACAAAGACAAGTTCTGATTGCCTTCGCAAAAAGACGCAACACTCTCGCCTGTAAATGTATAAAAAGCGTCGTTGTTTACTTCGTCGTCTGTGCAGGAAAAATACAGAGAAAGGGAAACAAGTCCCGCGACGAAAACAGTAATATATTTTATTTTCATGAATATAAAAATTTATTTGATTATTGAAGTTGAAACATAAAAAGGATTTTGTTGCAGCAGAGGATTTGTTTTCAGTTCATTCTCGCTGATTGGCATATAGAGGGCGTCAAGGTCGCTTAATTTACCACGAACAGTATTGGAACTCATTCCGTTGCCTTCATATTTCCGTATCAGAAGGGGAAGGACGCTGTTTGTGTTGCCTTCGCGTTTCACTCTTCTCAGCAGGTCGAAATATCGTTTGCCTTCAAAGAGAAATTCCCGCTGACGTTCCTCAAATACAAGTTCTCTCGTATCTTCTCTCGTTCCCAGTACTAAAGAATTTTCGCCGAGATCGGGATTAGCCCTGTCGTAGCTTTTTGATACGCAAGCTAATGCTTCGTCAAGGTCGCCGCCGGATTCCACCAGAGCTTCAGCTTTCATCAGGTAAACATCCGGAAGACGGTAGAAAATCCAGCTGTGCAGAGGCGTTGAGCTGTAAGCTTCCGTTACCGGTTTTTCCATGCGCGTATTTCTCAATCCCACATATTTCACGATTGGAAAACGTTCATTATTTCCCGCCTGCATGTAAAAATCTTTCGATCGCAGGTCAGCCGATCTGAACAGTGGAATTTTTGTCACGAAATCGAAGGAGCAAACACGTTCATGTTTGGCGTCGAAAGTTCTGTAATTTTCCGAAAAGCCTCTATATTCGCCAATGCTGTACATGGAATGGACGGCGGTATTTCCGATTACTAAATTCGGTTCAAATTGCAGTTCAAAAATACTTTCGTTAGAATTGCCCTGAATAAAGATACGGTTATAGTATTCAGACGGCGATTTTTCGAGTTCAAGACGGCTTTTTGCAGAAACAGCAGACATATTTAATATTTTGTCGCAGTATGATATACACTCGGCGTATTCGCCTTGCCACAGCAACATGTCTGCAATCAGGCACCAGATTGCTTTCCGCGTAATTCTACCCTTGTCGCTTGCCCTGTCTAAAAATTCAACAACAGCATCGTTTTCGACGGCTTTCAAGTCGTTGATGAGGAAGTTAATTACTTCGTCGGGGCTTGATTGAGGCATATTAAAAGGACGGTTGTCATCGACAAAAGCCTCCGTTGAGAAGGGGATATTGCGAAAAGAGCGCACCAAAATAAAATAGCACAGGGCGCGAATACCTTTAACTTCAGCCAGATAAGCGTGCAGCTGAGCTTCCGTGAAATTTGGATCTTTTTCCAGTACGGCAGGAGCAAAGTCAATCACTGTATTGCAATAATTGATAACCTGATAATACTCTGTCCATGAAGCATATTGATTTGTAGCATTAAGCGTTAAATCCAAAATGCGCGTTACGTCGCGATTACGTTCTTCGGCAGCCGACAGACCTTTCATCACATTGTCGGAACGAATTTCGCCCCAAACCATTAGCCTGTCGAGAAAACCGCCCTCATTCATAGCGCGATAACATGCGCCAACCATGCTTCTTACATCCTTTTCGTCTTTCCAAAAGTCTTCAGAGATAGTATCCGACATTGGACGCAAATCAAACCAGTCATTGCAGGAAGCAAAACCGGCTGCAAGAACAATGAGCATTATCTTAAATGTATTTTTAATTCTAATGATATTTTTTCTACACATAATTCATATTCTTAAATTCTTAATTCCTAATTAATCAAAACCCTGCAGTAATGCCCAGCGTGAAATACTGAGCGCGCGGAGTCCTGTTTTTATCAACGCTGATACCAACCAAACCATCCTGCTGGTTCATGTTTTGCATGATTTCAGGATCAACACCTCTGTAGCTGGTAAAAGTAAAGAGGTCATTAAGCGTGAGATACAGATCTAATTGATTCAATCCCAAGTTTTTAATATGTTTTTTCTCGAAATTGAACATAAATGTCAGGAACTTGAAGCGGACGTATGATCCGTCTTCAACAAACCGGTCGCTCGGCAAACTGTTATAGCCGAAGTTATAGAGCGCGCGCGGTATTTCAGTCTGGTCGCCGTCTTTCAGCCAGCGCCAGTTCACAGCAATCGACTGGTTATTGTTGCCATACATGCTTTCCAAATCGCGGCGAGCCTGATTAATAATTTTGTTTCCATAACGGAAATTAAAAAAGGCGTTGACCGAGAAATTTTTGTACCGGACGGTAGCGCCGAATCCGCCGTTCAATTTTGGATTGCTGTTGCCAAGATAAACAATATCCAATTCATTGATAGTGCCGTCATGATTGATGTCTTCATAAATTGCATCGCCTCCACGAAAAGTGTAAGCCATAGACGAACCGTAAGCAAAAGTCATGGGAACAGGGTCGCCATTGCCGTCCAGAATAATATTACCGTCGGCATTTCGGGCAAAAGGCGATGTTCCGGGATTGGGATTTCCGTCGCTGTCTTTGTATTTGTCGTATTGATAAACCCCTTTATAGCGGAATCCATAAATAGATCCCAATGCGTTATTTTCCTGAATACGTGATAAATAACCTGCATCGTTGGCATAAACAAAATCTTTGTTATACGAGCGGGCAAAGCTTGGATCCAGCGAAATAAACTTATTGGCATTGTTTGCCATATTGAAATTGAAATCAAGCGACCAGTCGTGGAAAGTGATCAATTTCTGCGTATTAACATTCAATTCCCATCCGTTGTTATCAATGATACCGGCATTAACATAATCCAAAGAAGAAAAACCGCTGGCTGTGGGAATAGACAATCCTTTGAGCAACAAATCTTTGGTGCGCTTTTTATAGATATTGGCGTCCAGATTAAACTTATAATCGAAAAGGCTGAGGTCGAAACCGCCGTTGTAGGAGGAAGACGTTTCCCATTTCAGGTTAGCAAGTTGCAGGGACACAGGACGTATAGCTGAAAGATCGATATATGAGCCGCTTCCATTGTAACGGCTGAAATACAGGTAGTTCCTGTCAGGCGGATTACCGGTAACGCCATAAGCGATTCTCCAGCCCAGTTCGGTTAGCCACGATTTCGTCGCCTTCATAAATCCTTCATCCGACATAATCCATTTGGCGGAAGCGCCGTAGAAGTTGCCCCAGAGGTTGTTTCGTCCAAACCGGCTGTCTCCTTCGCGCCTGAAACTGGCGTCAAGAATATATCTGCCAAATAGGGAATAGTGGGCGCGTCCCAGAAAAGCCATGATTCTGCGTTCTTCCGAGCCGTTACCGAAATTGATGTAATCGCCTGGTAAAGAAGGGTCGGTAGTGCTTGAAGTCGCCAGTCTGGATTTTCCCAGTTCCTGAAAATAATTTTTCACCGTTTCCACCTGCCACGAAGCATAAATAAGCAAACTGCTGTTGTTTTCCATTTTGGGCGACCATGTTATATTCTGGTCGGAATTGACAGTCAGGGCTGCCTTGTCAGCCATATACGATCTGTTGGGCAGGGATGCGTCAGTCCAGTCGTCGGGAAATAATTCGCGGGGATAGAACCGGTTATCATTCTCGCTGTTATAATCTAAGGATAAATAACCATTATATCGCAGCATGGTTGAGGCTGGATCCAGAAAGTCGAAACGGAAACTCAATTTTGGCGTAACGCGCAAACTTTTATTATTGTTTGTTCCGAGATAGGCGTAAGCTACCGGATTAGCCAGACGTCTCTGTTTCTCATCCAGCAGGGGAATGCCGTCATACGCAGACTGATGGCGAATATTTGGAATAGCATAAAACTGACCTGTATTATTTCCGAAAGCATCTTGCCTGAAAACAGATACATTCGGCATTTTCTTGTAGGCGATGCTTTGCAGATTATTTGTATTCCATTCGTCAGACGGATCATACGCCAGGTTTTGATGATTGTTAACGTATGTAACTGCAAATTCGGGCGTAAAGCTAATCCTGTCGGAGAGTCTGTATTCAAAATTCATACGGCTGGTAATTCTGTCAAGGCTTTGCTTGATAACGGTGCCGCGCTGACTCAGATAACCAAGCGACATGCGGAACGTGGCTTTTTCACCTCCGCCGGAAACCGTAAGATTATGATCGTGGTCGAAACCGTATTGTGTAATTTCCTTGACCCAGTCGGTATTGTTATTGAAATTTTCGTATTCGTAGAAATTGGGATCGTAGCTAAATTCCGGCAAAACAGCGCTGTTTTCTTGCTGATAGGGATTGAAATAAGCCTGTTTCATCATCATTGTATATTCGTCGCCGTTAAGCAGGGGTATTCCCGAAGGTTGCTGTTTGCCCGAAAAGCGATATGAATATTGAATCCGCGTAGGACCTTTAACGCCCTTTTTCGTGCGGATGCTGATAACTCCGTTAGCGCCGCGCGCTCCCCAGATAGCGGCAGATGCTCCGTCTTTCAGGACGGTTATCTCTTCGATGTCGTCGGGGCTGATGTTCAGCAGGTTGGCAAACTGTTCCTCAGTGGCGTTGTTCAAATCGAGCGAACTGATATTGTTCTCGAAAGGCACGTCGTTCACAACAATTAACGGTTCAGACTTGGCATTGAGCGAGCTTGTGCCGCGAATACGCAACGTGGAACCTGCACCAAGATTGCCCGATGCGCCTACTATATCCAAACCGGCAATACGTCCTTGAAGAGCGTCGTCGATAGAGGCAACAGATAGCCCCTTGAGTTCGGCAGTATTGATTCGCTGTACGGCGCCTGCGATTTCCCGCTTGGGAATGGCAAAAGTCCCGTCGTTATGGACTGCCTGCGTAACAATTACAACTTCTGCAAGGGTTGTACTCTCATCCAGTTTAACGCTGAACTTGCGCTGACTGCCAATTTGTAAAACAGCCGTCTTAAAGCCAACGTAAGAAAAGCTAAGCTTGTTATTTGAGTTTTTAATTTGCAGGGAAAAGTTCCCGCTGAAATCGCTGGTGGTTGCAGAAACAGTCCTGTCTGTCTTGTCAATCTCAAGAACGGTTACGCCAACAAGACCGCCTTCCTGCTCGGAATAAACATTGCCGGTAATAAGAGCGCCTTCCTGGGCGGCAAGCACAACGGGCAAACACAGGAAAAAAACCAGAACTATGCGTTTCAAATTAATCTTCATCTTTTTCATATCTTAAAACATTATCAATTAAATGAATAACTGCACGCGAAGATGATTCGATTTTGTTAGGAACCTGCGCTCCGCCTTTTGTTACAAAACTTACAATATAATCACGAGCCATTAGATTGTAGAGATTATTTATTTTTTTCACATTGGCTGTCCTATTGTCTCCGCCAATGACTTCCATATTGTCTCCGTTGCATTTCACAGTAATTTTCCTGAATTTCCCGCCTCCGTACTGCGATTCGTAACGGGCAGCCGTTTCATAGTTGGCAGAATAATTTCTTCCATTGATATATGCCGAATTGTCGGCAAAGTGATATTTTAGAAATTCACTAAGCAAAGTTTCCTTTTCCTTCCTAAACTGTGCATAATTGGGCAAATTCGGATCTATAGCGTCTATTTCTTCCCATGTCCACAAATCGCGGGAAGATTTGTCGCCTGCGAAAACAGCGTCGAGAGCTTCTTTGGTAGGCACAAAAACAGTATAGCGGAAGTTATTGAAAGAATTAACCACATAACCCAAACCGCCAATATTGGAACCGGCAGCTTGTTTTGTACTGAAAATGCCTCCGCCTGTTAGCAGATCGAAAAATGCCTTAAATTCTTCGTGTTCGCCAAGTACCTGATAAACAGATTTTATCGGATCGTGAATAATCTTATCTACAAAAAACGTTTTCCCGTTATCGGAATCAAAAGCCTTGATGATGGAAGCCGGTTGCATAGCCTGTTCAATGTCGCCTCCGCCGGAAATAGTTGTGGATAATCCGTTCCCGTCTATTTTCACAGTTGCGCCGATTTTAGTCAGCGCATACTTGGTTTGACCGTCGTCGATATAACCGTTCATTTCTCCTGTGGATTTATTTTTGTCGCCCACTATGATGTGCATGTTGATAATATCCTCCAACCTGTTCTTGATTAATTCCTGGTGAGTGGCAGAATAGGTATAGGTGGTTTTCAAACTTGATTTATTCCCGCTTTCATCAACATTGTAGATATTGGCGAATACCATATCGTATTCGGGCGAATAATAGAAATCCCATATTTCGCGACCTTCGGCTGTTGAATTGTTTGCCCATGACAGCGGATCGCGATAGTTTTTAAATGCTTCATCAACAGGTATTATCAGGTTATACATGTTTTCCATAGATCGGAGATAGAGATAAAATTTCATTAATTTATCCTGAATACTCCAATTCATGATTTTAGTATCGTTACTGATTAGCGTGGAAGCATAAACGCACTGATAATCAACCGGAGGATAAACTGTATTTGTAATATAAGTCACGCCGTTGCCAGCTATTAAAGCTTTTTTAATGTCTGCTCTTTTAACGTTCATGGCAAAACTTGCTTCATCGTTCATTTCTCCCCACGCATGAGGCAAGGAACTGAAAAATGACTTTTTCTGGTGATTTTTGATAAACAGAGCCAGAATGGAAGTTGGAATATTGTCCCATGTTCCGTAAGCATCTTTCAGAAAGCTTCCTCTGGAACCGTTAAAGAACTGATCCATAGCTTCGTCTGTCGGCACAAACATCACGCCCATATCTTCGTCGCCTCCATAAGCGTTGTTTGCCGGATCGTAGTAAAGTAAACCGTAGTTACTGAGCGTATTGCCTTCAGGATCGTAAGCTAATCCGTCGGTGAAATATCTTTTCACAAATATGGAATCCGCGTTTGGCAATACCGGACGCAACGGCGTGGAACCGTCGTAAAAATCAGTTGCCTGCTTGGATATGTCCCAGTAGAAATAGGGGGCGCTGAATTTGCCCATTAAATGACTGAACAGATTGGTTTCTCCGTTTTCGCGAATAAGCTGATCCATGTTTTTGGCAGGAATTAATACTTCTTCAACCTCGTGGATATAACCGTTCTTACAGATAATGTCGGGGTTAACGATTTTGATTCCATTAACGTAATAGGCTTTGTCTTCATAGACTGCATTATTGGTTATGATGGCAAAATCTTCCCGTGAAATACCCCTCACAACCATATTGGCGGGAGTAAAGAAAGTCATATAACGTTGCGTTTCGTCGTCCACGAGATACAGACCTTTGTTGCTGAAACGATTCCAGTAGCTGTTTTCCGGAAACTGCGCCGAATTGCCGACAACAAACGAAATGCTGTCGAGAAATGAGTTGTCGGTTCGTTTCCGGATAGCGCGTCCTTCGCCCATTATTGCGTTATCGTTGGAGCTGGATACATTTGAAAGCATATTGGCAAGGTAAGCCATATTCAACATGCTGCCATTCATTATGTTTTTTTTCTGCGCCAGACTCAGGGCGTCATAGCTGCCAACGCCGTATTCGTTATTCTTGAAAAAGCGTTCAAAGGCAGCGTCATTTGCAGGAAAAAGGGTTTTGCTTCCTGTTCGGGACAAGACTTCCGCGTATCCCAAATCATTGATCAGGCGAATGAAATAAGTAAATTTCCCGTCTTTTTCCATGTATTCGTAGATGCTGGAGTTTAAACCTTCAGGAATCTCGCCTTTGTTGTCGTAGATGTAATCGTCTTCGCAGGACGCAAAACAAAAGTTTGCAAGCACCGCGAAAAGGAACAGCCTGACAGCCGGATTTTTTTTATATTTTATCATATTCAATTAATTATAACAGATTCGTCTTTTTTCAAATCAATCTTTACTATATTCTGTTCTGCCCTAACGGTTTTACCGTCTTTCAGCAGTTTTTTTCCCGAAGGAATTTTCACGGCAAATGTATTATCTACTTTTGCGGTGATTTTCGCATTTTTCACTGTGCCGTTCTGCCATTCCAAATCTACTTCCGCGCCGCCGCGAACGCAAAGTCCCTTGAAATAGCCTGTTTTCCATTGCGCAGGCAAGGCGGGAAGAAACTCTATATAACCTTCGTGGCTCTGTATCAGCATTTCTGCGATACCGGCAGGTGCGGCTTCGTTGGCGTCGAACGAGAAAATATCTTCATTCGCTCCGGCTACGCCTGCAGGCGAACAGGTAAAGAGGTTTTCCCGCGAAAACACGGTCAGCAAGCCCTTGATATTGCCGTAAGCATTATCTGCCTGTTTCAGGCGGGCATAAAAACAAATGTCGTTTGCGCGGCTCCATTCCGTATCTTCGTAATTGGGCGCGTGAGTACGGCGGTAGATGGATTTCGAGGCGGCTTCCGCAAGTTCGGGCGTATGCTCCGTCGAAATCTGGTTGTAGGGATAGAGCGACAGCAGGTGCGAGGCGTGGCGATGTTCGGGATGCGCCAGCTCGTAATCTTCAAACCATTCCTGAATCGTGCCGTCTTTCCCGATTTGTATTGGCGGCAGTTTGGCTAATGAGGCTTCCAGCGACTGGCGAAAATCGGCGTCGATACCAAGTATTTCCGACGATTCGATGCAGGCTTTGAATGTTTCATACACCATAATCCGGTCGATAGTTGGCGTGAGCGACATGCACCATTCGCCTCCGTCGGCTTTGAACGAGTTTTCGGGAGAAATGCTTGGTCCCGTCATCAGATAGCCGTTACGCGGATCGAGCGTCAGATAGTCCATGAAAAAGACAGCCGCTTTTTTCAGGATTGGGTATGCCTGCTCCTGCAAAAATTGTTTGTCCTGCGTGAAACAGTAATGAGTCCACAAATGGGAAGCCTGCCATGCGCCCGACGAGGGCGTTAATCCCCAGTTTACGCCCTGTCCGGGAGCAGTATAACCCCAGACGTTGGCAACGGTATGCGCTACCCAGCCCGGACTTCCGTAAACTTTCATTGCCGTTTTTTCTCCGGCTTCCGAAAGGTCTTTCACGTAACTGAACAGCGGAGCGTTACATTCGGCAAGGTTGCCGACGTTTGCCAGCCAGTAGTTCTGTTCGGTATTGATGTCCAGATGATAATCGCAAGTCCATCCCATGTTGCAGGCAAGATTGTCGTTCCATACGCCCTGTAAATTGGCGGGCAACGGCGAGTTTTCGCGCGAGCAGGAAATCAGCAGGTAGCGCCCATACTGGAAAAAAAGAGCCATCAGACCCGGATCGTCTTTGCCCTGTTCTCTTAGCTGTTTCCAGCGGACGTCGGTAGGCAATTTGTCCATCTCGCTTTTTCCCAGATATATTTGCGTCCTGTTAAAGAGGCGGGTATAGTCGGCAATATGCGCCTGCTTCAATTCCTCGTAGGTTTTTTGCGCCGCCTGTTCAACGGATTGATTGCACAGACTTGCATAGTCGGGATTTTTGTAATCAGTGCGCAAGTCGATGATAATCAACGCTTCCTGCGCATTTTCCACCGTCAGGGCATTTTCTTTTGCTGCAACCTGTCCGTCTTTACTGACAATCCGGATATTACCGGCATAATATACGCCTCCCTGACCCTGTTTTTCAAACAATGCCTGTCCGCTAAACGACAGGGTATTGCCCCAAGCTGTGATTTCGGATTTGCGCAGCAAGTCTAATCCGACTTCAAAATTCAAGGCGTTCTTTTTGTCGGCATACAGTTTGATAATCAATACATTGTCGGGATTGGAACAGAAATATTCGCGGGTAAAATGCGTATCGCCTGCCTTGTAATCAACGGTAGTAAGGGAATTTTCGATATTCAGTTCCCGTTTATAATCCGTTATCCTGTCGGAAGCATAATTGAATTTTATTTTCAAGTCCCCGAAAGGAAGATGCGTTCCAAAGGAATGTGGCGTTCCCGATAAATACTTCGTTCCCAGATTGTTTCCTTCGGGAATATTTCCTTCAAAAAACAGTTGGCGTATTTTAGCGAGTTGTTCTTTTCCGCAAGCCTGTTCCTGATTTTCGTCCGGCTGTCCCGACCATAAGGTGATTTCGTTCAGGGCAACGGTTTCAGTGTCCGCGCCACCGTAGATCATGGCTCCCAAGCGTCCGTTGCCGACGGGGGTAGCCTGCATCCATTCGGCTGCGGGCTGCTCGTAGCGGAGCGAGAGCTTTTGCCGTCCCTCAGCGCCGCATGAAGCAAGTATGAAAACAGATGCGAATAATGTAATTAAATTTTTCATATTTATAAAAAATAAATGTTCAAAAAACTGTAAGCTAAAGCATTACAATTAGGAATTATGAATTAG
>JAIRPX010000283.1 GCA_031256775.1 Dysgonamonadaceae bacterium | reverse complement strand
AGTATCTTTGTAGCCGTGTGCGTAAGCGCACGGTAAAGATGTACGTAATATAAACAGAGCAGCGTAGCTGCGATACCTTAATTTTTATTCATTTCATGTTTATGAATTAATTTGCTGTTAAAAAAGATGTCGCAGCTACGCTGCTCAGAGAACTGTCTGTGTTTTCCAACCGTGCGCTTCCGCACACGGCTACAAAGATGTTGCAGCTACGCTGCTTTTGTTCAGCAAGGTTTAGAAGAATTTTCAGCTTATCTGTTTTACGAAGTAACGCGAGAAAAGTTTTTTAAACGAAACACGTGGTGCAAAGCATGAAGGCACGGCTTATAAAGCCGCGTCAGCAGGAAAGCGCAAATTTACCCGTCAGGGCTTCATACCAATAAAAAAGCCAATTAATCATCGAATGAAAACCTCGTAGAGGTTTCACAAAAGCAAAGGGTGAATGTACGTAACAAGGTTGTAGAATAAGCCTGTTTATATAAAAACTTACGTGACCTTAATAATTATTGTAACATAACTCAATATTTTGGATCACAAAGTTAAGATTTCTTTTCAGATAAACACAGAGCAGTACGAGTGAGCCTCGTTCATTGCTATAATTATGACGGGATTGGCTGCAATACAAAAAAGTTGCCTCGCGGCAACTTTTCCTTTTGAGTAATAAATTTAGTATCAAATTTTTAAAATATGAAAAAATAAAAAACAATATTATTAGCTTAATCTTTTATATTTCCATTCTTATTTTGCATCTTTAACTTCACCATCTAAAGTGTCATTTTCCTCAGTTTCTGCTACAGCAAGAGATTCATCTTTCACAAATTCTTCCACTACAGCATCTTCAACGTTAGAATTAGCTTTAGTAGTTGTTTTTGTTTCCTCTGATGATTTTCTCCTTGAACGGCGTGTTTTTGTTTTTCCAGTAACTTTCCTGTCTTTTGCCATCAAGTCGTTGTAATCAACCAATTCAATAAAACACATAGATGCATTATCGCCTAAACGGAATCCCGTTTTAATAATTCTGGTATAACCACCCGGACGATCGCCTATCTTTTGAGAAACCTCTTTAAATAACTCTGTCACAGCATATTTATCGCGCAAATTGCTAAAAACAACACGTCGCGAATGAGTTGTGTCGTCTTTGCTTTTTGTGATAAGTGGCTCAACATATTTTCGAAGCTCTTTCGCCTTAGCAAGAGTCGTAAAAATTCGCTTATGTTTAATCAAAGAAACTGCCATATTCGACAATAAAGCTTCTCTGTGCGAATGAGTACGACCTAAATGATTAATTTTATTATTATGTCTCATCGTTAATTATCTTTATCTAATTTATATTTGGAAATATCCATTCCAAAATTAAGTTTCAAATTATCAAGTAAATCATCTAATTCTGTCAATGATTTTTTACCGAAATTACGGAATTTCAACAAGTCGGTCTTGTGATATTTCACGAGATCGCCCAAAGTTTCTACGTCTGCCGCTTTCAAACAATTCAAAGCTCTCACCGAAAGATTCATGTCTGTCAGTTTAGATTTGAGCATTTGACGCATGTGAAGTATTTCTTCGTCAAATTCCTCATCCGTTTCCGTATTTGTCGTTTCCAATTGAATTTTTTCATCCGAAAACAGCATAAAATGATAAATCAAAATCCGGGCTGCTTCCTCCAAAGCTTCCTTAGGATGAATTGAACCATCGGTTTTGATTTCAAGTGTTAATTTTTCGTAATCTGTTTTCTGTTCAACCCTGAAAGGTTCTACCAGATATTTCACATTGCGAATCGGTGTAAAAATCGAATCTATTGCTATTTGATTTACATCGTCATTTTCTGTTCTGTTTTCTTCGGCAGGAACGTAACCGCGTCCTTTTCCTATAGTCAATTCAAAACGAACATTTGCAGTCTTGTTCATGCGGCAGATAACAAATTCAGGATTTAATATTTTAAATCCGCCTAATTGTCGTCCTATATCGCCAGCTTTAAATTCGTTAACACCGTTAATGGTTATAGCCACTTTTTCAGAGTCAACGTCTTTAACTGTCTGTTTGAACCGCACTTTTTTGAAGTTAAGAATGATGTTTGTCACATCTTCAATTACTCCCGGAATAGTTGAAAATTCATGATCAACGCCTTCAATCTTGATGGAAGTGATAGCAAAACCCTCAAGAGAAGACAAAAGGATGCGTCGGAGAGAGTTACCGATGGTTATTCCATAACCTGGTTCCAGCGGGCGGAATTCAAACCTCCCGTAATGGTCATCCGCTTCCAACATTAATACCTTATCGGGTTTTTGAAATGATAATATCGCCATTGTGAACTGATTATTTAGAATATAATTCCACTATTAACTGTTCTTTTATATTTTCAGGAATATCAGCTCTATCGGGAATATGCAAAAATTTAGCGCTTGCCGAAGCCTGATCCCATTCAATCCATGAATACTTACTGTGATTAAACCCTGAGACGCTATCTAAAATAACCTCTAATGATTTAGCCTTTTCGCGCACTCCGATTATTTGTCCCTGTTTCACTGTGTATGAAGGAATATTCACCACTTTTCCATCAACAACTATATGACGGTGTGAAACAAGCTGACGCGCTCCAGCCCTTGATTTTGCCAACCCCATTCGGTAAACAATATTATCTAAGCGGGATTCCAATAATTGAAGCAACACTTCCCCTGTAATACCTTTTGCGCGGGAAGCTTTTTCAAACAAGTTGCGAAACTGTTTTTCCAAAACGCCATAAGTATATTTGGCTTTTTGTTTTTCACGCAACTGAATACCGTATTCCGAAGTTTTTTTCTTCCTTCCCAGCCCGTGCTGTCCGGGAGGGTGCGGTTTTCTACTCAAAACTTTATCAGGTCCGAAAATAGGTTCTCCGAATTTACGGGCAATTTTTGTTTTTGGTCCAGTATATCTTGCCATAATCTTTTATTTTTTAAACTCTTCTTCTTTTAGGAGGACGACATCCGTTATGTGGAAGCGGAGTAACGTCAATAATTTCTGTTACTTCAATTCCTGCGCCATGAACAGTCCTGATAGCGGATTCCCGTCCATTACCCGGACCTTTCACATAAGCTTTCACTCTCCTTAATCCCAAATCATAAGCAACTTTTGCACAATCCTGCGCTGCCATTTGCGCAGCGTATGGAGTGTTTTTTTTCGAACTGCGAAAACCCATCTTTCCTGCTGATGACCAGGAAATTACTTGTCCTTCGCTGTTTGCTATGGTAACAATAATATTGTTAAATGAAGAGTGAACATGCAGTTGACCGTTTGCATCAACTTTCACCACTCTTTTTTTAGTTACAACTGTTTTCTTTGCCATAATCTTTTTAATAAGTTAACGAATTATGAATGAACAGAACAGCAGTACCAATTCATAATTCATAATTCATAATTATCCTTTTGTTGCTTTCTTCTTATTAGCAACTGTTTTCTTTTTGCCTTTACGTGTACGGGCGTTATTTTTAGTGCTTTGTCCTCTTACAGGCAAACCAATACGATGACGCACTCCCCGATAGCAACCAATATCCATCAATCGTTTGATATTCAACTGAACCTCAGAACGAAGATCCCCTTCAACCTTATAACTGCGACCGATGATTTCGCGCACTGCTGCGGCTTGATCGTCAGTCCAGTCTTTCACCTTAATATCTCTGTCAACTCCTGCTTCAGTCAGGATTTTGTTGGCTGAACTGCGACCAATACCAAAAATATAAGTCAATGCAATTTCGCCTCGCTTGTTTTGGGGTAAATCAACCCCGACTATTCGTATCGCCATTCTTAATAAATTTTTGCAAAATAACTACTTATCCCTGACGTTGTTTAAACTTGGGGTTTTTCTTATTGATCACGTACAAACGTCCTTTCCTCCTCACAATTTTCGAATCGGGAGTCCGTTTTTTTATTGAAGCTCTTACTTTCATATCTATTTTTTTTTTTAGTAAACAAGTTAATTAGTAAACAAATAAATCAAGTCTTTTTACTTGCGTTTTCCGCTTAATTTATTTGTATCTGAATGAAATCCTGCCTTTTGACAAATCGTAAGGCGACATTTCTACCTTCACTTTATCGCCAGGCAAAATTTTGATATAATGCATCCTCATTTTGCCGGAAATATGTGCGGTTATTTCATGCCCATTTTCCAATTCAACCCGGAACATTGCATTAGACAATGCTTCTACTATAATTCCGTCCTGTTCGATTGCCGACTGTTTAGCCATAAATTCATTTATTTTGTAAAATCTGATCTATTAATTCAAACGTTGATAAAATATCTGCTTTTCCGGGACGAACAGCCACAGTATGCTCAAAATGCGCCGATGGTTTTCTGTCTTTTGTATGTACAGTCCAGCCATCTTTTTCAAACTTAACGTTTTTTGAACCTAAGTTTATCATTGGTTCAATGGCAATGCACATTCCATTTTTCAACAAAGTACCGTAGCCTTTTTTTCCGTAATTGGGAACTTCCGGGTCTTCGTGCATTTTCTTGCCTATACCGTGTCCGACTAATTCGCGCACCACGCTGTAACCTCTGCTTTCGCAATAAATCTGAATTGCATGAGACACATCTCCAAGCCTTTTCCCTTCAACTGCATACTTTATACCTTCATATAAAGCCTCTTTTGTAGTTTGAAGCAGCTTTTTTGTTTCCGGAGCAACCTCTCCAACTTCAAACGTATAAGCCGAATCACCGCAGTATTCATTAATTTTTACTCCACAATCAACAGAAACTATATCTCCGTCTTTCAAGCAGTAACTTCCCGGTATTCCGTGAACTACATTTTCGTTAACAGAAACGCATATTGCATTTGGAAATCCCTGGTATCCTTTGAATAATGGAATAGCGCCATGATCACGGATAAACTCTTCAGCTATTTTATCTAAATGAAGCGTAGTAACTCCCGGAGCGATAAACTTCGCCACCTCAGCCAGCGTAGCGCCGACTAACCGGTTTGCCACCCGCATTTTCTCTATTTCTTCGTCTGTTTTAAGATAAATCATCTATTTACTTAATAGAGCTGCCCTGAACGACCTTTAATTCTTCCTGATTTCAGCAACCCGTCATAATGACGCATCAATAAGTGGCTTTCCACCTGCTGGAGCGTATCAAGTACAACACCAACCAAAATCAATAAAGAAGTCCCTCCAAAGAATTGCGAAAATTCATCTTTGATTCCTAAAAGACTTGCAAAGGCAGGCAAAATCGCCACTGCTGCAAGAAATAAAGAACCAGGTAATGTAATTCTCGACATAATCTCATCAATATATTCTACAGTTTTCTTTCCAGGCTTAATACCAGGTATAAAACCGTTGTTACGCTTCAAATCTTCTGCCATTTGCTTCGGATTTATGGTAATTGCCGTATAAAAATACGTAAACAATATAATTAATATTGAGAACGTAACACAATATCCGAAACTGCGATGATCTGTTAAGGGCGCAACTAATCTCACAAAAAAATTGTCCTGTTCTGCTGAGCCTAATCCTATAAACGAAACAGGAATGAACATAATAGCCTGTGCAAAGATAATCGGCATCACATTGGCTGCATTAACCTTTAAAGGAATATACTGACGCGCGCCGCCATATTGTTTATTGCCAACCATTTGCTTTGCATACTGAACAGGTACCCTTCTTGTTCCCTGAACCAACAGTATAGCTCCTGCTATAACCGCCAGAAGGAAAAGAATTTCTATGATGAACATAACTAATCCGCCTGTTGATTCACTAATTCTTGAAACAAACTCTTGAAAGAGAGCATGAGGCAAGCGAGCAATAATACCAACCATGATAATGAATGAAATACCATTACCAATCCCTTTATCGGTGATTCTTTCCCCCAGCCACAGAACAAACATGGAACCTGCGGTCAAAATAACAGTTGACGACGCAGAAAACCAGAATCCGCTTGGAAGTGCAAACCCCGAATGTTTCATTTGGATATTCAGATTAATCAGATATGCCGGAGCCTGAAAAAATAATATAACCAAAGTAAGATAACGGGTATATTGATTTATTTTCCGTCTTCCGCTTTCGCCTTCGCGCTGCAATTTTTGGAAATAAGGAACTGCAATTGCCAACAGCTGAATCACGATTGATGCAGAAATATAAGGCATAATTCCCAATGCCACAATAGAAGCGTGCGAGAAAGCCCCTCCGGAAAACATGTCTAACAAAGCAATCAAACCTCCTGCTGACTGTTTTTGCAAAGCGGTTAATGATGTTGGATCAATACCCGGAAGCGTAATAACCGATAAAAAACGATATACTACAATAAAAAGAAGCGTTATAACGATTCGATTTCTCAAATCTTCAATCTTCCAAATATTCTTTATTGTCTGAATTGCTCTCATCTTTATGCTTTGAGTTTTTCAGTAGTTCCACCGGCTTTAACAATAGCTTCTTCCGCTGTTTTGGAAAAAGCATGAGCAGCAACTTCCAAAGCGGAAGTAACCGTTCCCTTTGCCAGGATTTTAACTAACTGTTTTGATGAAACAAATCCGGCGTCTATCAATTCTTGTATGCCTATTTTGGTCAACTGGCGAGAATCTGCTAACTGTTGCAGAACATCAAGGTTAATTGCCTTGTATTCAACCCTGTTGATATTTTTGAAACCAAATTTAGGCAAACGTCGCTGTATAGGCATCTGACCACCTTCAAAACCGATTTTTTTGGAATAACCCGATCTTGATTTCTGTCCTTTATGTCCTCTGGTGGATGTCCCACCCAATCCGGATCCCGGACCGCGACCAATTCTTTTCCGTGTTTTTACGGACCCTTTAGCAGGTTTTAAATTTGATAAATTCATATATAGACTATTCTTCTATTGCTATTAAATGTTTTACTTTTTCAATCATTCCCCTGATAGCCGGATTGTCGTTGTGTTCCACTACTCGACCCGTTTTTCTCAAACCCAAAGCATCTAATGTTTGCTTCTGTTTTTTAGGACACCGAATACGACTTTTTATCTGTTTTATTTTTATTGTTGCCATATTATTTCCTCCTTATCCTTTAAATACTTTTTCTACTGAAATGCCTCTGTTCTGAGCTACCATAGCCGGATCGCGTAATTCGCCTAATGCAACCATTGTTGCTTTAACCAAGTTGTGAGGATTGGATGAGCCTTTCGATTTTGCCAAAACGTCCGTAACCCCTACACTTTCCAATACAGCGCGCATAGCGCCGCCAGCCTTTACTCCTGTACCGTGAGTAGCCGGTTTGATAAACACCTGAGCGCCACCAAATTTGGAAACTTGCTCGTGAGGAATTGTACCTTTGTATATTGGAACTTTTATCAAGTTCTTTTTTGCGGCTTCAATTCCTTTGCTGATAGCTGTCGTTACTTCGCCTGCCTTACCTAATCCCCAGCCTACGATACCGTCTTCATTTCCAACAACTACGATAGCTGCAAAACTGAAAGTACGACCTCCCTTAGTTACCTTAGTTACACGATTAATAGCAACTAACCGGTCTTTCAGTTCCAAGTCGTTTGTTGACTTTACTTTATTATTTATTGCCATTGTTATTAAAATTTAAGTCCTCCTTTACGGGCGGCTTCTGCCAATTCTCTCACTCTACCATGATACAGGTAACCGTTTCTGTCGAAGACAACAGTTTCAATACCAGCCTCTTTAGATTTTTGCGCGATCAATTCGCCCACTTTGGAAGCAATTTCCTTTTTTGGCGCTTTGTCGTTTATTCCCAGCGAAGAAGCAGCTGCTAATGTTTTACCGCTCAGGTCGTCAATGATTTGAGCGTAAATTTGCTTGTTGCTTCTGAACACACTTAAACGGGGACATTCTGCTGTTCCAGAAATATGCTTGCGTACCCGTTGTTTTATTTTGATTCTTCTCAATTCCTTTATTGTCATACTAATTCCGGTTTAAAAATTATTTACTTGCCGATTTTCCGGATTTTCTGCGAACTATCTCGCCAACAAAGCGTATACCTTTTCCTTTATAAGGTTCAACTTTGCGGAAAGAACGTATTTTAGCGCATACTTGTCCAAGCAATTGCTTATCGACTGATTCAAGGATCACCAGCGGGTTTTTGTTACGTTCAGCTTTTGTTTCCACCTTGATTTCCGGAGGCAGCTGCAAATAGATATTGTGGGTGTAACCGAGCGAAAAGTCCAGGATATTTCCCGTATTTGAAACGCGGTATCCAACCCCGACTAATTCAAGCTCTTTTTTGTACCCTTCCGATACGCCAACAACCATATTGTTCAGCAAAGCGCGATATAAGCCATGTAAAGCACGGTTTTGCCTTTCGTTATCAGGACGAGAAACAATCAGTTTGCCGTCGTTAACTTCCACTGTGATAGCCGAATTAATTTCTTGAGATAATTCGCCTTTCGGACCTTTCACCGTAATCACATTATCTTTTTGCGTTACGGTCACTTTTGCAGGAATTGCAATTGGTAATTTTCCTATTCTCGACATACTTTTTTCCTCCCTCCATTAATAAATGTAACATAATACTTCTCCGCCAATTTTCAAATCGCGGGCTTCTTTGTCTGTCATCACTCCTTGGGAGGTACTCAACACAGCTATGCCTAAGCCATTTAATACTCTCGGCATTTCCTTATAACCGGTGTAACGACGTAAACCTGGAGTGGAAATCCGCTTCAGGGTTTTAATGGCGTTCACTTTATTCACAGGGTCATACTTCAGGGCGATTTTAATCGTTCCCTGGGGACCATCTTCTACAAACTTGTAATTCAAGATGTAGCCTTTGTTAAAGAGAATCTTTGTAATCTCTTTTTTCATGTTCGACGCCGGAACTTCTACCACTCTGTGTTTTGCTTTGATAGCGTTCCGCAGTCTTGTCAGATAATCTGCAATAGGATCTGTCATATTAATTAATAATTAAATTGATCCGGACTTTCCGGACAATATTTAACACACGCTCTTGATTTTCATGAATAATTACCTTATCTTCTGAAAATCAATCCATTTTAGCTGCATATTGATTAAAAAGCATACAAAATGGACTGCAAAGGTAATGTATTTTTGGAAACTAACATGAAGATTAAGAAAAAATTTAACGCTTAAAATAAATAAATCTTCTTAATAATAATTAATTCAATTGTTTTTTTAATCGGCACTAACGCTTTAAAAGCGTGTTAATCAGCAATTTATATATAACGCTGTTTAATTTTGTGCAATGTCATTAGAAAGCATGAAAGCATAAAGGCACAAAACAGTTTTTAGTGTTTTTCCCTTATTCTGTCGTCGAAAGCGCTCAATGCCGCCTTTGCTCCTTCGCCCATTGAAATGACGATTTGCTTGTAAGGAACGGTGGTTACATCGCCTGCGGCGTAAATACCCGGCTGACTGGTACGGCAGTGCGCGTCGATTTCGATTTCGCCGAAACGGTTGACTGCAAGTATTTC
>JAIRPX010000276.1 GCA_031256775.1 Dysgonamonadaceae bacterium | reverse complement strand
TTTGCGAGAAGGCGCGTAGCGCCAGTATCTTTGTAGCCGTGTGCGTAAGCGCACGGTAAAGGATGTACGGAATATAAACAGAGCAGCGTAGCAGCGATACCTTAATTTTTATTCATTTCATGTTTATGAATTAATTTGCTGTTAAAAAAAAGATGTTGCAGCTATGCTGCTTTTGTTCAGCACGGTTTAAAAGAATTTGCAGCTTATCTGTTTTACGAAGTAACGCGAGAAAAGTTTTTAAACGAGACACGTGGCGCAAAGCATGAAGGCACGGCTTAATCGCGTCTCTACAACACAGCAATATGTATGCAATTTTATTTTATACCAATATTTTATGCCTATGTCTTTTTCTTTTGATATTGACCCGATATATGTTGTTTTTTCGTGTAAGCCAATATCCGGTCGGTAAAAATTTCTAATTTCAGAAAAAAGATACTACCTTTGCCGAAAAAATAGCAAAATGAAAATTTAAAATTATGCTAAAAATAAAAGACTTACATGCTTCCATTCAGGGAAAAGAGATATTGAAAGGATTGAACCTGCAAATCAGTGTTGGCGAAGTACACGCAATAATGGGTCCCAACGGATCTGGGAAAAGCACTTTATCGGCTGTCCTGGTTGGTAATCCGGCTTACGAAATAACTAAAGGAGAAGTGATTTTTGAAGGAAAAAATCTTCTGGAACTCTCACCCGAAGAGCGTTCCACGCTTGGAATATTTCTCAGCTTCCAGTATCCGGTAGAAATTCCAGGCGTAAGTATGGTTAATTTTATGCGAACAGCAATAAACGAGCATCGCAAACGCAAGGGCGAAGCTCCTATTGCCGCAGGAGAATTTCTAAAAATTATGCGTGAAAAACAGTCTATCGTCGAATTAGACAAGAATCTGGTGAGCCGTTCCGTTAATGAAGGCTTTTCAGGCGGTGAAAAAAAACGCAATGAAATTTTTCAAATGGCTATGCTCGAACCAAAGTTGGCTATTCTGGACGAAACAGACAGCGGATTGGATATTGATGCCTTACGTATTGTGGCTAACGGGGTTAATAAATTGAAACGACCTGATAATGCAACAATTGTAATTACGCACTATCAGCGTTTGCTGGACTATATAAAACCCGACTTTGTTCATGTTTTATACAATGGGAAAATTATCAAAACCGGAAGTCCTCAACTGGCGATTGAACTGGAAGAAAAGGGATACGACTGGTTAAAATAAAGGGAGGAGAACTGAAATCATGCAACAATATATAGATTTTTTCAATTCTCAAAGGGAAAAGATTGACAACTCATGCGAGCTGTTATTAAATTCTTTCCGGCAAAAGGCGTTTGAATCTTTTAAACAAAAAGGTTTTCCAGCGTATAACTCTGAAAATTACAGGCATACAGACATCGACAGTTTGCTAAAAGACGATTTTGGTTTCTACCTGAACAGACCGCAAGTTGGAAGCAGTCAGATTAAGACTTTCTGCTGCAACGTTCCCAATCTTAATTCATATCAACATTTCACCTTTAATGGTTATTATATTGAAGAATCGTATCCTGATTTGCCGCCAAACGTTTTTTCAGGAAGCCTTAATGTTTTTGCACGGCAATATCCCGACCTGTTCTTGAAGTATTACAACAGACAGGCTGGCGAAAAAGGTGATGGACTGACCGATTTTAACACTTCTTTCGTTCAGGACGGATATGTTTTGTACGTACCAAAGAATACTGTTATTGAAAAAGTTATTCAACTTACAAATATTTCCGGCGGGAAACATAATTCATTAGTAAACAGGCGAATTATGGTTGTGATGGAAGAGGGAGCGCACGCAAGGCTGCTGGTTTGCGATCATACGAATGAAGAAAAATCGATCCTGGTTGCTTCGCAGGTCACAGAGATTTATGTCAATGAAAACGCTTCCCTTGATTTATGCGAGCTGGAAGAAAGCAGTTTGAATACTGTAAGGTTGACAAACTGTTTTGTTCAGCAGGCAGAGGCGTCAACTGTAACAATAAATACAATTACTCTGAGTAACGGTTTTACCAGAAATAATTACCTGATTGATTTGGCTGGAAAACGCTCAGAAACAAATCTTTACGGGATGGCAATTGCCGATGTTCAGCAAAAAATTGATAATTTCACGGTTATAAATCACTTAACGTCCTATTGCCGAAGCAATGAACTGTTCAAATATATATTGGACGATGAAGCAACCGGCGTTTTCAGCGGAAAAATTATTGTTTCACCAAATGCGCAAAAAACGGAAGCCTTCCAAAGCAACCGAAATCTGCTTGGAAACAGAAATTGCAGGATGTATTCAAAACCGCAACTTGAAATATATGCCGACGACGTAACTTGTTCGCACGGAATGACTACCGGTCAGTTAGATGAGGCTGCCTTGTTTTACATGCGGTCGAGAGGCATTTCGGAACGGGAAGCCATTTTACTGCTTAAATCTGCATTTACCGGCGACATTCTTCAAAAGATTCAAATTGAAGGATTGCGCGACAGGCTAAAACTGTTGGTAGAGAAAAGGTTACGTGGCGAATTGATGAAATGTAAAGGCTGTGTATGAATTATGAATTATAAATTATGAATTGGCTGGCGCAGCTTTCGCGCCGACACAACTAATCGTTCATCGTCTTGAATTTCAGTTTTGGATTCAGGATATACATTCCCCGTTGCACGCGAATAAAAGCGTCTTTACAGTATGGCGAATCTTTATGTATTTCGTTCATTGCCATTACACTGTTTATGTAAGTTCGCTTTTTACGGTTGAGAGGCATAATTGCATCGGGCATCATGGCAACAAGACGCACAACGTCGTCTATTGTAAAAACTCCAATGTTATCTTCTTCAGGATCAGTCGTATTACGTACTTTTTCCGGTTGAGTGTCGGCTGTGTTGCGCATAAGCAGTATCAAATAAAACAGCATACTGTGCGATCCGACACGAAATATGCGGTTTTGATATTCATAATCAATGGTTTGCGGAACAAGTTTGTGCCAGTAGCTCAGTAGCAATTTTTCATCGACGTATTGCGGTAATTTTTGTTTCTGACGTTTGCCACTTATAAACGAAGTCAGTAAATAATCCAGCGCAAAACGCTTATTATCATCTGTTTGTATTAATGACGCACCTTTTTGTAGCAGTTCGCCAAGCAGTTCTTTCTGGTTGAAATTTGCAGCCAGCATCAGTCCCGACGCGCCATTGCCGGCGGTGAAATTGACCCCGTATTTTTCGACGGTTGCCATAACTTTGGTTTTGTTGCCCAGCCGCAGGTTTTTCTCATACTCCTTGCGGTCGGCGCGGACTTCCTTCATATACAGTATCGCACGCATGAATTGCAGCTTCGCAAGTTTATCGACAGTATCGTAATCGCGGTGATTTACAGCATACTGGAACAGCTGTTTGCGTTCCCGTTTTACTTCCGTTTCTTTTCTATTGGGGTCGAGCGCCAGCGCTTTGATAATTTCCAGCTGTTCGGGCGAAATATACTCATAACCAAGATATTTTGCGCGAATTTGTTCAGCTTGTTCGTATTTACCCTGCTCTTCGAGG
>JAIRPX010000242.1 GCA_031256775.1 Dysgonamonadaceae bacterium | reverse complement strand
GCAATTCCTGGCGTTTCATTATTTATAAAAGGTACGCATACAGGAACTGTTTCCGGCACCGACGGATCGTTTATCGTATCCAATATTCCTTCTGGGAAAGTTGTACTTGTAGCCAGTTTTATAGGTTACGAAACACAGGAGAGAGAGCTTGACTTAAAACCAGGTTCTAATATTGTGGACAATATCCTGATGTCGTCTTCCAGTGAAACTTTGCAGGAGATAATTGTAGTTGGCGAAATGGCGCCTTCGCAGATGAAAGCTTATAACATGAAAAAACTTTCTCCAGCCATAGTCGATCTTATTGCGTCGGACGCTATTGGGAAGTTGCCCGACCGTAATGCAGCAGAAGCAGTACAGCGTATCTCAGGCGTAGCAGTATCCCGCTATCATGGCGAAGCGGACAGAGCTACTGTACGCGGCACGCCTTTTACATGGACGTCAACTTTGCTGAACGGTACTCGCCTGCCAAGTTCCGATGTTGGCGCTGGACGTGCTACGGTATTAGACGTTGTTCCTTCGGAACTGATTGAATATTGCGAGGTTTCAAAAGCTGTTACTCCCGATATGGAAGCCGATGCTATAGGAGGTTCCATTAACTTCATCACAAGAACGTCGCCTGTTAAACGAACTCTTGCTATTAGCGGTGCAGGAGGTTACAACGACATGGCTCAAAAAGAAATTTATAACTTTTCAGCTGTTTATGGCAACAAATTTTTCGACAATAGACTGGGAGTAGTAATGACCGCTTCAACATGGAAAAGAAACTGGGGAACAGACGAATATACTGTTGATTTCAATACGGACAACCCTGATCCGTTCCTGCACAGATCGGTCAAAAGCGTTATGCTGAAACGCTATATGGGTTCAAGAACAACCAACGGACTGAACATGGGGATAGAATATAATTTCAATCCGCTGAATAAAATTTATGCGCGGGGACTGCTTGATAATTTTATCGACGACCGACCAGTTTATGAATCCTATTTCATGTACAACAGCGATCAATATCAGTATAACTATCGCGAATCGAAATACAACACTTGGCTTTATGGAGGAGAACTGGAAGGAAAACATCAATTAAGTTCACGTCTCAACTTAAACTGGGCGTTGTCGGATTATTATGGTTCATACAAAATAAATTCGCTGCCTGCCGGTATTGATGACGATTATCGCGGACTGCCGATTATTACTTTTACGCAAAACAATGCCGGATTTGGCGGACTTTATATGCATACCGACGGGAAACGCTACAAGTTTGGCGGCGGCGACATGCCCGGCGGCGGCAATTCACCCGATAACCTGATGCCGCGATCCTCGACAGGAATCGACGACTCTAAACTGATGCTTTCGCGATTAGTAATCATGCGAATCATCAATATTGAAGAAGACCGCACGGCGCAGGCAAATCTTTCGTTCAACGCAAGCGAGCGTTTAACTCTGAAAATCGGCGGCAAATTTCGCAACAAACAGAAAGACTACCGGATGCTAAACAGAATTTACATGCCTAATGCCGCAATCGGTATTCCTGCTGCTCCGTCGCTTCCCGCGCTTGCAAGTTTGCCAAGAGGCGTTTTTCCAAACAGGGATAACTTTTTTAATGCTATTGGCGCTGATTACAAGCCTTACATTATTGATCCGATTTCTTCGGAAACAATGCGCAGCATCGGCGCCGACGCCGTAAGCAAAAACAACTGGTCTGATGTTTCGCAGAAATCCGATTCTACCAATATGTACGATGGATACGAAAATGCTGTTGCAGGTTACGTTATGGCGGAATGGAACATAACTCCCAAACTGAAAATTTATGGCGGACTGCGCGACGAATACACAAAAGCGGTACTGAACGGAAAGAAATACGACAAAGCCTCCAATCAGCTGTCGAAATCCACTGTGGAAAATGTTTATAATTCGCTGTTGCCCATGCTGCTTGCAAAGTATGCAGTAAACGATTTCACAAATATACGCGCCGCTTACACCCGCACTTTTATCCGCCCGCTTTTTAATGATTTCACGCCGGGTCAAAGCGTGGATGTTACAGGAGCAGTGAAAACCATCACTCGCGGCAATCCCAACATAAAACCCACGTATGCAAACAATTTCGATATAGCTGCCGAACATTTTTTCGGAAACATAGGTCTGGTTTCAGCGGGAATATTCTACAAAGACCTGAAAGATCTGATGTTCAGCAGTCGCGACTACGAAATCATTGACGGCGAGAGCTATTACGTTATCCAGTCGCGCAACATCTCAAAAGCGTCGCTGTTGGGTTTTGAAGTGGCAGGCAACCGCCGTTTCGATATGCTGCCCGGATTCCTCAAAGGATTCGGACTGGAAGCCAACTATACCTTTATCAAGTCGGAAGCCGATATGCCGGTTTATATCAACGGACAGGTTAAAACAATTAAGTCGCCCCTGCAAAATCAGTCGAAGCACCTGTTTAATACCGTTCTTTATTATGAAATGAACGGATTGACCGTAAAACTTGCCGGAAACTTTAGAGGTGAATCTCTTGAAACAGTAAGCTCCTCATTGCCTGCCGATTTGTGGGTCTGGACAGACAAAAACTTTACTGTCGATCTGGCAGCATCGTATGCGTTCAACAGGCAGATACGTATTTTTGCCGAAATACAGAATCTGACCAACGAACCGGTACGAATGTATCTTGGAGATCGATCGAGGACAAAAGATCTCGAATGGTCGGCTGTACGCGGACAAATTGGTCTTCGCTGGAATATATTTTAATTTATTTTTTAATTGATATAAGTATGTATTTAAAAAACAGGAATTTATTGAACATTTTCGCATCCGTTTCCGTTTCCGTAGCATTAACATTTGTGTTTGCTTCGTGCAGCAACAAAACAGTTCTTCCGCAACGGGCGGACATAATGCAAGGCGCTCCCAATTTCCGAGATCTTGGAGGCTATCAGTCAAAAGATGGAAAACAAGTTGTATGGCGAAAAATATTCCGCTCGCAAACACTTGCACACTTAACCGACAGCGATGTTATAAAGATGAAGGAATTGGGCGTAAAGACAGTTATTGATTTCCGCAGTGACGCGGAAGTATTGCAGGAACCATCCAGATTACCGGCAGGAATTAAAACTGTTCGTCTGCCAATTGAAGTCAGTCGCAATGATTCCACTTTGCAAATTATGCAGCTACTGATGACTGGCGCTCTGGACAGCGCTCAATGCGTAGAATTTATGCAAACGGCTAACAGAAAGTTTGTAACGGAATTTGCTCCGCAGTACAAAGATTTTTTCGACGTTCTTCTTCAACCGAAAAATTATCCGATAGTATTTCACTGTACAGCAGGCAAAGACCGCACCGGATTTGCCGCCGCCATGCTGCTAAGCGCTATAGAGGTTGACTGGGATACTGTGATGGACGATTATTTGCTGACAAACAAGTATTTGAAGCCGCAGTCGCTAATGTCCCAAATACCAGAATCGGCAATGCCCGCGCTCCGGCAAATGTTTGGAGTGAAGGCTTCGTATCTGAACGCCGCAAAAGAAGAAATCACAAACCATTACGGCAACATCAACAACTACCTGAGCATTGAATTGAATGTCGGTGAATCGGAAAAAAACAGACTGAAAGAGCTTTTACTGGAATAAAAAATTATTGAACTCTGCTCTGTAATGATTTTGTGTAGC
>JAIRPX010000237.1 GCA_031256775.1 Dysgonamonadaceae bacterium | reverse complement strand
TAAGGGCGTTCCAAATCGGGCTTGTGGCGGATTAAATGAATAGAGGGCGCAAATGTGTCATCCCCTTGTTTGCGCAACGAGAAACGTGCATCGGAATACAGCGTTTCGCTGTCGAATTTCATTGCAACAGGCATCAGATTTGTTTTCTGGTAATCAAGCAGTTTATCCAAATTGCCCGATTTTTCCAACGCCTCACGGGTAATGCCGAAGCGTTCAAACTTTTGCCAATCCACAAGTTCGGGGCTTATGGCATACGGTTTCACATCGGCAGCCGTTTGGGATTGTGTTTGTCCCTGTTCCTTTGCCTGCTTTTTCAAAAAATTTTCAGGCTCAATGCGATGTATGTCCAAAAAGTCCTTGTTTTCAGGTTTGTCGGGACTTTTAAATGCCTCGTACAGGCGTTTCACAACTTCCTCCAATTTTTCCAATGGAGCGCGGTAGAAGTCAAAACGGGTAGGGTCTTTGATTTGCCGCTTGAAGTTCTCAAAAAAATTTTCAAGCACATTGCCGTTTTTGTCAATTTTCAAAAAATCGGGATTTTCGCTTCCGTCAAGTTTGGAAGATTTGACTTTTCCGTTTTTGTCCAAGTTCGTAGCGTACAATTCTCCGCTGTCTTTTTCTTTGACCAAAAGGACATCTTGGTCTTTTAATTTTTCGTTCATATTACTTCAATTTATTTGTTACGCCAATATCAGCGCAACCACAAAAGTAGATGAATGCGGTTTGCGGAAAATAGGGGTGTGGCAAAGTGGTAGGGGTTTGCAGTGTGTGTGGCAGGGGTTTGCACCGTGAATGATTTGTACAAAAGTCCTATTGATTTGAATAATCTGACAATTTTATTATATGTCAAAAAATTCAGTATATGCTGAATGATAAATTGGGGGTAAAAAAAGTGAGGAGGATACGAAATCCCCCTCATCCCCCCTAAAAAACTAAAATACCTATTGATTGAATTGTATGTTATTCTATTTTATAAACGATTCCGTTCTGTGAAATGAGCCAGTTGGTGCATTCTTCTACTTCGATATTTTTGCCATCGTTTCGGAACACAATACCCGAAGACCGCTCGCCATTTACATTAACGGTTATTTCTCCCTCTACAACTCCGAATCTGACGTTATCGAATAGAATATTTCTTCCATCAAGGATATTTATTTTGTTGTCTTCCGAATTGATAGTGAGATGACGTAGCGTAAACCTGTTTACATCGTTCAAGGAAGAGATTAGTTCCTTACAGTTCACTTCTCCATTTTCAATAACGACATTGCTGAGTGGCACTTCGGGAATACAGTTTGCAGTAATAAACCTATTCGACGAATCAATGATAAAGTCCCTCACATGTATATTCCTCAACACCGGCGTCAGTCTATTGATTTCGCGCACAGGAAGCCTGTCGGCAAGTTCACCCAGCCAACGGCGGCTACCCAACTGGTCCCATACGAAAGCGCTATTCACACCTATCATGCGGATACGTTCATACAGGACGTTTTCTGTACCACCTCCGCGTGAGCGGAATGCTTTGAAACGAATACCCGACCCTGTACCGTTAAAAACACAATCGTGAGCATAGATATTCTTTATATTTCCTGCTGTTTCGCTTCCGCAGGTTATGGCGCCATGCCCTTCCTGAGCCAAAGAATAACGAATAACTACATTTTCAGTTGGCTTGCCGACATGTACTCCTTCTTCACCTCGCCCCGATTTCAACGTGAAACAGTCGTCCCCGCAATTTAATGTACAATACTCAATAAGCACATTTTTAGACGATTCTATATCTATTCCATCGCCGCGGGGTATTCCAAGCGAGTTTACCGTAATCCCCCGTATGATAACGTTTTCGCAGTAAGTGGGAACAACATTCCAGATTGCGCTGCGTTCCATCGTAATGCCTTCTATAAATACATTCGTGCAGTTTATGGGAGCAATGGTTCTGGGAGGTTGGAAATCCCGTCCTTCCATCCCGTCGAACAAGCGTTCGGCGAGAGGCATTGATACAGGTACGTCTTTTTCCACATCAGCGGCTGTATTGGTGCGGAGCCTTACCTCGGAATCCAGTTCCGGCCCCAGTATCGTTCCTTTGCCGGTAATCGCGATATTGTTCTCCCCGTTAGCATATATCAAAGCGCCTGCACCAAGCAACTCAATTCCTTCGTGCCGGGTAAATACAGCAGGAAGATAATCTTTTATCCGACCGGAAAATTCGAGTATTGCGCCTTCGGCTATACGGAGGTTTACATTACTTTTCAATGTAATTCGTCCTGAAAGCCATTTTCCGGCAGGTATCATCACTGTTCCGCCACCTTTTCCGCTCACTTCATCTATCAATCCGTTTACAAGTTCTGTAATAAATATATCTTCTTTAGCTCCGCGTTCAGTGATGCTGATAGTCAAATCGGGGAAAATAGGTCTTTTGAAATCAGGCAACTTGAAAGGCGCACCAACAATGGGCGCTATCTCTTCGGGCATTACAAGCGCTCCTACTTGTTCGACAGTTGGTATAATTACCGGCTTATCCTGCTTATTGCATGATGATAATACCGTACTGATACAACAAGTAAAAATCGTTAAGTTTTTCAAACTATACTTCATCATTGAAAGCAATTATTTAGTCCTTATCATTTTTACCTCTCTCAATCCTGAACTTACCAAGTTGCCATTTGGTGAAGCGATTACAGGATAGGCATAAGTTATACGTTGGTTTTCGGGCAAAGAAGCATCGTATATCATGCGATTCATCAACGAATTGGCTACATGTATCTCAATCTCGTTTTCCCCGTTTTTAAGATATTTAGTGATGTCGAGATTCCACGGCGAACACCATACTATGCCTGCTTCTTTCGAGTTTACGAACACACGAGCCACGAATCCCGGATTACCCATATCAATAAATATGTTGTCATTATCCGGATTAAAAGACAGTGTCTTTTTATAAACCGCCGTCCCCGAATAGTACTTGATTTTCGTATCGGAACTTTTTGTCCAGTCATACAATTCGTCAAACACAATAATTTCCGGGACCTCCCAATTTCTCGTCGAAATACACATTCCAATTACCCGTAATAGCTTCAGCGCTCACCGGCTTATACCATTTCACAACCGGCAACTGCTCCTCTTTATCTGTTATCACCACGAAATACGATTCCCGCGGACTGAAATAAAGTTCTACTGCTGTCGTATTTTCATTTCGCTTCGCGACAGGAAGGGCAAAGCGTTCGCCGGTAACAGTATTCCATAATTGCGCATATTTCCCTGCGGAAGCAAAAGTGAAGAGGTCTTCTTCTGCTATGTTCTTATGATTGTCAAGAAAATAAATGTCGCCATCAGCCAGTTTACGGTGGGCAAAATATATCATGTCATCTTTTGTATTCCCGTTTTTCATTTCTATATCCTGAATGATAGCTGCCATATTTATAGCTTCTGCAAGCGGCATCCCCCAATATACCGTTCCTTTTCCACACTTATTATATCCCTCTGCCGCAGGTTCTTTTCCCCACAGTTCGTCGGCTATTCTTGTGTATTCTGCTTCTTTGCCGGTATCTCTTCCGGACATTGAATGTATCGGTTTCGCACCATATATTTTTATCCCCCTTTTAACCAAATCTGCTATTTTTTTCAGGGCATCAAAGGTTATGTTGCTGTTGTGCGGCATGAGCATCATGTTGTAGCTTACGCCATCGGGCAGGACAATCTTTCCATTGGCTTCATCCATCCGGTTGAACAGCGCATACGATGTAAACGCATCAAAATCGAAACCACCCGGAATGTCAGGCAAGAGATGGGTAAGTATTTTTACCGGCGCATTTTCGCCTAAATAAAGACAGAGGTCAATGGACGGCTTTCCTTGTCGCAGAATGTAAGCATTTCTTGCTTGATAATCCCAAAACGGTTGGCT
>JAIRPX010000228.1 GCA_031256775.1 Dysgonamonadaceae bacterium | reverse complement strand
ATATATAAAAAGAAAACAGTTTCCGATATTGTAGAAAAAACTTTTGATACGCTAATCGGTAAAATTTCTTCGCTTTTGTCGTATTATGCTTGTGATATTGTGCTGCTTTCAGGCCGTCCTACTTCGCTTAAACCACTTACCGACTTGTTTTTGAAATATTACGCTATTTCCCCTAATCGCTTGAAATCAATGAACGATTATCGTGTAGGACGTTGGTATCCTGAAGATAAACGTTATCCGTATATTGATGGTAATGGAAAATTCTTGAATCCGAAATCGATTATTACAACCGGTGCAATGATTGGGCATTTAGCTGAAAATGGGTTGAACGGTTTCTCATTAAATCTTTCTGAACTAAAAGCCAAATTATTACCGACAACTTTCTATTTTGGGAAACTCAATGAAGAAACATTGGAGTATTTAGGCACCATTATTTCGCCTGACAACAATCACGCTACCGTTCAAGTTACCTCTTTGCCTTTCCGCATCGGAGTTCGGCAGTTAGATATTGAGGCATACCCATCGCGTCCGTTCTACACGCTTGATTACAACGATTACAAAATTGAAGACAGAGTAAGAGGAGGCCTCGATGAGGAGCCAAATCAAAACGACGTAGAGCAAGGAATCAGAGCCGAAAAAGAAAAAATCCGACGAGGGATGCCGCTCAATGTTACGATAGAACGCGATGTGAATGACGATATTGAAAAACTGAATTTAGTAGAAATTACCGACAAGGATGGCAATACATTAAAAGCTAAATTTTTCACTCTTCAAGTTCAAAGTATGAGCGAAGTAGAAAACTTCTGGCTTGATTCGGGTATCTTTTCAATCAATCTAAACAATTAAGGAGGGCATAAAATGAAAAATAAAATCAATAAACAACTCGAAATAATAGAAAAATCCAATGCTTGGATTCGTAACTCGCTGGAAGGCAACAAGCAAAAAGAAGCGTATCGAACAATGGTAAATTACCGCCGCAAATTGAACAAAAAGAAATTTGCACTTGAAGGAAATCCCGCAGCGGCAATGTATGGCGAAAGTCAGGTTGGTAAATCATATCTTATCAGTAGTTTGCTGTCGGAGGCAGGCAAGCCGTTCAGCATTACAGACGAAAACAATGTGGTGCATAATTTCATTGAAAAAATCAATCCTCCGGGCGGCGGCTCTGAATCAACAAGTTTGGTTTCACGTTTTTCAGTAAATTATAAACCTGTTAATCAGAAATTTCCTGTAAAAGCCGTTTTATTGTCGCCTGCCGATATTGTTTTGGTGCTTTGCGATAGTTTCTATAACGACATAAACCTCAAAACCTCGCAAAATATTCATTTCCTATCAGCTGACGAAATCAATTCGGAAGTTTTTCAGTTAAAAGATACATTCAAAGATAGAAAGATACAGCAAAATGTATTCTCCGAAGATGATGTGCTTGATATGCAGGATTATTTTGAAGAATGTTTTCAGAAAGCCGACAAAGTGATTGATTCCAAATTCTTTGAGGAAATTTCATTACTGATTTCAAAAGCAAGACCGGACGAATGGAAAGAGATATTTTCACTTCTGTGGAACAAAAACGAAATTTTCACAACACTTCTCGGAAAGTTGATTGACGAATACTCAAAACTCAATTTCGCCAAAGAGGTATATTTGCCAATGGAGTCGGTTTTGTACGCTTACGGCACGTTGCTTGATGTGAAGCGTTTGCGGGAAATTTATACCGAACCGGATAAAATCGAACCAAATTATACAGCCCATACAAAAGCATTTTTGCCCAAAACAAATCAAGAAATTGACTTTGCAAAATCGTATCTCTGCGCTTTGACGGCAGAATTAGTTTTCAGTCAGTCGGAAACTTTGCTTACCAGCAAACCATTTTTGAAAGAAACCGATTTATTGGACTTTCCGGGCGCAAGGTCGAGGATGGAAAAACCATTGGAAGCCATCGAAAACAAGACCATACCGGATTTGTTATTAAGAGGAAAAGTGGCGTACCTTTTTAATAAATATTCTGATTCAGAAAAGATTAACATTCTGATTTTCTGTGCCAAACACGAACAGACGGCTCAACGTATTATGCCGCGATTGCTTAATAACTGGATAAATAAAATTGTGGGCGATAGTGCAGAAAAAAGAGAAATTTTTGTTGCAAAATCTAAAATCTCGCCGCTGTTCGTAATCGGAACTTTCTTTAATATCAATCTGTCGTTTAATCCGCTGTTAGACAAAGAAACGGATAAATCTTCTTTGAATTATCGTTGGTTACAGCGTTTTACAACAACTTTGGAAAAAGAATATTTTGAAAAACAAACTTATTCGTGGTTTGAAAATTGGACGAAATCGCAACCTGATTTTCAAAATATTTTCCTTTTGCGTGATTTTGAGAAATCGGAAACGCCAAGCAATCTTTTCAGGGGATTTAATCAATATAAGACAGAAAAAGAAGTCATCGAAACGCCGCAATATCCCAATTTTAGACAGGATTTGCGACAATCCTTCCTCAATTACGACTTTGTCAAACGCCATTTTGCCAATCCTGCCGAATCGTGGGACGAAGCCGCGACTATCAATAAAGACGGCGCAAAATTGATTATTGACAAACTCTCGATTGCGGCAAATAATATCAATGCTGCTCGCAAAGATAAAACCATTGCCGAACTTGGCGAAATTCAGCAACAGATTATTACTGAACTGCTTAAATTTTTCCACAGCAACGATAAAGATGAGGAATTGCAAAAAGCAAAAAATACTGCCGGCGATATTCAATTCAAATTGGCAACGGCTTTTGCCGCCGATAAGATTAAAAACTACGGACAACTGATGAAAGAGTTCATGCTCGACGAAGGTTCGGTGCTTGAACTTTTCCGCAAAAAGGTGGATGATATAGAACACCGCGATGTAGTAAATATGGATATATACAGCACTTATCGCATTGAAGTGCCTGTTATGGAAGGCGATACCGCTGACAAATATTTTGAGCGTTTGTGTATTCGTTACGAAAAAACAACCGAAGAACGAAAAGCGGAATTTCGCGCCGAACTCGAAGCAAAACAAATTGATTTGGAAGAGCTTATTAGAGGTAATTCGGATTTGATTAAAAACAATGCGCAACAGTTGGCAGAGGCATTGCTCGAATATTGGTTTGAATATATCGCCTTGAATAACAAACCGTTCATTCAACAGATTCTGGGACAGGATGCTTCGTTGGAACACATAAAAGATATGTACCAAAAATTGTTTAAGAAATTGAATATCGCAAAACGAATTGCCGAAAAAATTCGCCGCTATGTTGATGGACACAGCAAAACCGATTTGCCTTACGAGATTGTTGCCGACATTTCTGCCGAACTCCTTAATAAATGTATCAATACCGTTGGTTTTGATTATCTTGATGAATCGGAAATAAACGATTTGAGACAGGCAAACACGCAAAATAATCTGGGATTGATTTTAGATAATAATACCTGTCCAACTGAAAATTCGATTGAAGAACTTTTTACGAAAGTTGAAAATCAAACGCAAATTATGATTGAACGACCGGAGGAAATGAAATCCTTGCCGAGTTATCGAAATTACCTCGCTTGGAGCAACCGCTTGAAAGCCGGCTTTGTTTCCGTCTGTGATATTCCGAACTACGACGTAACGGCTAATGCCAATCTGGGTAAAATTATAGAAGAATGTAAAACCATAAAATACAACTGATTATGGCAACAGTAGATAAACACGAACTTTTGTTCAGTACCGATTTGAAGTACTTCAAAGCATTGCAGTTGATTGGCGGAAAATCAATTTTCGACAGATATAAAATTGCCAAAAACAATATTATCGAAAAATATATTGACGAAAAATACCGGAATTTTTTAGCATATCCGGTAAAAGTAAGCGACAAAATTGAGTTTCATGGAATAAAAGCAAGAATTGATGCCCCGCAAATTTTAGCCGAACTGCAAGGCAATGATGTTGCAAAGTATCAAAACCTCAAAACAGAAACATTACAACATTATCAAGGCAAAATTGACGAACTCAAAAATGCAGGTAAAACCAAAGAAGCGAAGTTTTTGACAGATGCGATAAAATCCGTTGACGACCGCTTTGTATTTTGTTATGATGACATAGTTGTTCTCGGCGCTTGGGGTATGCAAATGCGGGAAAATGTACGCGAGGATATTACCGAAATCCGCAAAAAAGCGCCCAGAAAACCAAAAGAGCCAAAACAGCAACCCATACCTGAACCAGAACCGCCAATTATTGACGAGCCGCAACCCAAACCAGAAGAACCGCCTGTAAATCCCTTTACAGTGCGTTTTAATGCAGGCGAAAATGGAACACTTAACGGAACTTCCGAATATTCAAAATTTGCAGGCGACACTGTTCATTCAAATGAAATTCCCGAAGTTCAGCCAAAAGGAGGCTACGAATTTGTTGATTGGGACAAAAATCCGAATGATTATAGAATTACAGACGATACTGAATTTACGGCGCAATACAGAGAAATCCCACAGGTTGTTTCGATTGATACAGACAAAGAATCTTGGTGGAGCCGGTTTTGGGGTGCAGGCAAAGGTTGTTTGAACTGGCTGCTGTTACTATTGCTTTTGGCTCTTATATTTATGGTTATATGGTGTTGCCTGTTGAAAAAATGTAATTTCAACTTTTGCGGCTGCGATTGTGAAGAAACTACTGTCGTAGTTCCCAAATCAACAGTCAGTCCTTGTAATGCACAAGTCAAATCAGGCGGCGATGAAGGTTATGTCGGACTGTTTGAAATGGGACAGCCGTCAGGTTCATTTGTTTTTGAGTATAACACGCAAAATGTGCCTGATAAAATTACGGTTTATGATGGTGCAGACACAAGCGGGAAAATTATTTTTACATACGAGGGAAGTACAGGCACAACAAGGAAAGCTTTTGTTAATTTCAATAAACCAACGATTACTGTCGAAATTATTGGTCTTGGTACGCAGACTTATTGGGAATTTTTAATTAACTGTCCTTGATAAAATTAAAGAATTATGGCACAAAATAAAAGCACAAAAAAGATATTTGTAAGCAATACAAAAACTTTCAGCACAATACTGAAAATTTTGGCGGCTATCCTGTTGTTGCTCATATTAATATGTACGGTAAAAACCTGCAATGAGTGCGCCTCGTATCCTAATCGCAGCCTAATCATTAACAAAACAGGTTATTTGCCCGGAAATGAGGATTGGGACAATATTCCCGACGTCGTTCCGCCGTATAATGACGAAGATTTGGACAGTTTACCCGATAAGGTTTCGCTTGAAGCATTTTTCCCCCCAATAGGTGATCAGGAAAATAAAGGTACCTGTGTTGCTTGGGCAGTAGGATATAACCTGAAAACGGCTCTCAACGCTATTGAGAACCATTGGACTTCGCAGCAGTTGGAAAAAGCAGAATATCAAACAAGTCCGAAGGACTTGTGGCTGTGTATTCCCCAAAGTCAAAAAGGGCAAAATTGTTCAGGCACTTGTTTTGAACCTGCTTTTGCCTCATTGATGTCTGATGGAGCAGCCACAATGCAGGCTGTTCCCTACCGTAATCTTGGAAATTGTAACGGCGCAAAAGCGGGAAATCCTGATAATAAAATTGTAAGTTTCAGCAGAATAGTTTCCGAAACCGAAAAGCCGAGAGTGGAACATATCAAGGCATATCTTAACGATACTGTACCTCTTGTTTTTGGCGCTAAACTTGGCGACCGCTTTATAAATTGGAGCGGCGGTGGAGTTATCAATTCCGACACCTACAATTATTCGGGAATACACGCCGACCACGCAATGGTTTTGGTGGGCTATGATGATTCCAAAAATGCTTTTCGCATAAGAAATTCGTGGGGAACAGCGTGGGGGGATGAAGGCAGTATCTGGGTCGATTATAATTATTTCTGCAATGAATTTTGTTATGCGGTCTTTGTGGCACAAAATACACCGCAACAATCGTCTGAACAAAGTCAATCTTTTAATAATAAATAAGTTAATAATTTGAAAAAATAAAATATGAATAAGTCAAAATTTACTTGGGCAATTGTAGTG
>JAIRPX010000173.1 GCA_031256775.1 Dysgonamonadaceae bacterium | reverse complement strand
GAAATAGACCCGGAACACTTTGCGCGGTACCTGCTCGAAAAAAAGCCTTTCCTGAACCCGCAACTGCGGATAACGGACATGGCAGTCGATCTGTGCAGCAACCGCAATTATGTATCGGCATTTATCAACAGGGAATATGGGATGAATTTCAGCCGCCTTATCAACCGTTGTCGCCTGAAGGAACTCAAACGTCTGCGCCTCTCCCCAGAACATGCGGACAGTACAAACATGGAGCTTGTGCTGGCTGCGGGTTTCAGCAGCTATCGCAGTTACCTGCGTGTGAAGAGCAGGGAAGATAAGGCTAAGATCCTGTCGGAGTTTTGAACATTACAAAAATTAAGTAGAAAAATGTCAGGGTATGCGCAAATATCAGATATTCAAAGCAGAAGCTTTGAATTTAAGACGACGGAACGTAGATGTGTTGCCGATTTTTGATAATATTGAAAAGCGTTTGTCTGTTTCCCCCTGTAAATTTCTGGATTGCTTCGTAATGACGAATACAAAGCAACGTCATTGCTAAGGCGAAGCCTGAGCAATCCGGAGAATTTTTATTTGTTTGTGTGTAATTCGAAAATTTAATTCTACCTTTGCGTCATTAATAATATTGAAACATTCAGAATTTAAAAATAAAGTAAAAAATAAGATATGAAATATTTTTTTGTAATTATTTTAGTTGTGTTAAGCAGTAATTTTATATTTGGACAAAATAAATACGATTATGTTCATTTCAATAAATTGTTAGAAGTTGAGGGTAGCGATTTTGTAATTGCTACGATTGAAAACAGAGGTAAATTGCTTGAAACAAAAGCAAAATATTTGCTTTTTATCAATACAATAGACGGTACAGCACAACAAGTTGATTTTCCAAAAGATGCAAATATCCTGGAAATAAAACAGGTAAAAATTGACAGTTTGCAAATAAACAAAATTCTTGTTTATGCCCGCACCGTTGATTTAAACGGGAAAAAAGGCATAGAATGGGATGAACCTGCACAAATTATAGTGATTAGTCCCGATGGAAAAGACAAAGTACAGTTAACAGCCGATGATTTTTTTGTGCGAACTTGGACAATAAATAAAACAACGGGAAAAATAGTTGTAATGGGGCATTATGATTCAAATAATAATCATAAATATGACAAAACAGATAAAAATGAAATTTTGATTTTTGATTTAAAAACTTTGAATTTGACTTCAAAAATTATATAGGGATACGAAATAAACCGGTGAATATGAAATGCTTTGATATTATACTTTGCACGGCATAGTTTTGTGCAACCTCATTGCGAAGGTGAAGCCTGAAGAGCAACCAGTAAAAAACTAAAAACTAAAAACTAAATTGCTTCGCTAACGCTCGCAAAGACGATACACAAAATTAAACCGCGTAAAGTATAAAAGCAAACTTCCACGCTTGCAACAAAAAGAAGCAAAAAGCCCAAATATCCCCTTCTTTTGTAAATTTACAGAGAAGCAATCCGGAGAATTTTTATCCATTTTTGTGTAATTAATTTTTTTTCATGTACATTTGTATGATTTTTAAATTGAAATAAGACTCATGTACAAAAAAATATTTTTTATTGCGTTATTGTCGTTTTTTGCGGGAGGCATTATTGCGCAAACAAAGGTAACAGTTTTTAAAACTGATGGCGCGCAAACAGAATGGATTTGTTCCGAATATTCTGTATTGGATTTTGAAGACGAAAATCTTGTCTTTTATCAAGATATTAGAACTTATGTAAACGGATTTGCGATTCCCCGCAGTGAAATTCGCAAACTCACTTTTGCCGATTTGTTGGCTGGCGTAGAAACAGTGCAGGCAACATCTCTAAAAATCTATCCCAACCCTGCGCAACAATATTTTATGATTTCTGATGTTGAAGAAAGCATGTTTAATTACGAAATTTTTTCGCTTGACGGCAGAAAAATGATTGTTGGAACGTCTGAAAACGGTGAATTGATTGATATTTGCACGTTAAACAGCGGTGTTTATCTTGTTAAAATTAATTGTCACACTCTAAAACTTGTCAAGCAATGAAAACATTAGATTTTTTTAAGAAAACAGCATTTGTCCTGTGCCTTCTGTTTAATTTCCTGTTTTTGGATGCTCAGGAACAAATTGTTGTATTTCAGGGGAATGCGCATATTTTTAACGAAAATATCGGAAATATGCAAACAATTACTTTTTCGGGAGGAAATTCAGTTTTTACGCTGCAAAATGGCGTAAACCAAACCATTCTAACGTCAAGTATTGATAGCGTTATCTTTGTAAGCGAGCCGCTTGCCGACAGAATACGCATTACTTGGAACGGCTCAGTAGCAGCGATTGAAAATCCTTACTCAACACAGGGAATTTCTGTTACAGCGAGCGGAGCAAACGTTACCGTTACGGCAAATTCGAGTTTGGAAAATATTGAGTACGAACTTCTCGGTAGTAGCGCAGATGGTTATGTCAATATCATTAGTAATAAAAATATTATCCTGAATATAAATAATTTACAGTTGACTTCCACCTCAAAAGCAGTTGTGAAAATCGCTTCGGCTGTTGCCGCGCAAATTATTTTGCAGGGTAATAATACGCTTTCTTCCACGTCAAATAACACGCTCACCACAAGCGGCGAATTTATTTTTGGCGGCAACGGCACGCTCAATATTGCCTCAACGCCTGCCGATGTCAAAGCAATTAAGGCAGACGGAAATCTAACCTTCAACAACGGAACGTATATTATTAATGTGTCGGGAGCGCAGAGCAAAGCAATCGCAAGCAATGGCGATATTGTTTTCAACAATGGTACTTTCGACGTCGAGACTTCGGGTGACGTAGTACTGGAAGCGAGCGGCAGCGGATACGCCACCTCATATTGCACCGCTATAAAGGCAGATGGTAGCGTTACTGTCAATAAAGGCAGTATAACTGTCACAAGTACAACCAGTTCCAGAGGCGGAAAAGGTATTTCTGCGGGTGGGGACGTGATAATCAACGGAGGCATTGTCAATATTTCTACAGCAGGCAACGGCGCAACTTACATCAACTCCAACGGCGCAACCGACGCATACACGGCAAGTTGCATTACAAGCGATGCAAACGTTATTTTGAATGGCGGAAATCTTGCATTAAGCAGTTCAGGTACAGGTGGAAAGTGCATTAATGCAGACGGTTACATCACAATTGGAAAACTTGGCGCAGACAACAATGCGCTTGTGCTTAACGCCGCTACTTCGGGTGCGCGGTTCTATGTTTCGGGCAGCACAGGCGGCGGTGGTTGGGGCGGCGGCGACAATGCCGATTATGCCAATCCCAAAGCTATAAAAGCAACAGGCAACATTACTGTAAATAGTGGTACAATCACTGTTCGCTGCACTCAAACGGCAGACGGCGGCGAAGGTTTGGAAAGTAAAAATACTTTGACAATCAATGGCGGAATTATTGACGTTGAAACTTACGACGATTGCATAAATGCTGCAAATCAGTTAGTTATAAACGACGGCAATATTCGCGTAAAATCAAGCAACAACGACGGCTTCGACAGCAACGGCACACTTACCGTAAATGGAGGTTTTATCATTTCCGGCGGTGCAGGTGGTGCAGAGGAGGGTTTTGACTGCGATAATAATACATTTAAAATAACTGGCGGAACAATGATTGGCACAGGCGGCAATTCAAGTACACCGACTTCAAGCGTTTGTACGCAACGTTCAATACTGTTTAGTGCTGCAGGTAATACGGCAGTTTGCCTTGTAAATTCGTCAGATGATATTATTTTGCTCTACCAAACGCCTGCAATTACAAGTTCGGGTGGAGGAGGGGGCAGCCCCGGAGGACAAAACGGCAGTATGAAAATATTGTTTTCATCGCCGCAACTCGCAACAGGCTCTTACACACTGAAAACAGGCGGCGTAATTTCGGGTGGCGTCACTACAAACGGCTATAACACAGGCGGCACATATAGCGGTGGCACAAGCCGAAATATAACAGTCAGCGGAATGGTAACGAGTGTTAATTGAGCCATACGAGCAAGGAATTAGTAATTATAAATTATGAATTAGCTGGCGCAGCCTTCGCGCCAGCTTCTTGTCTCGTTCCCCGATTTATTCCAGTTTTCTTGCGCCGTCGCCGATTACAACATGATACACCTTTGGTTTGATGGAAAATTTTTTCTCATAAGCATCGGTTGCTTTCGCAATAAACTTATCAACCTCGTCTTTTTTTACAAGATTAATGGTGCATCCACCAAAGCCGCCGCCCATAACGCGCGAACCTGTTACTCCAAACTCTTTAGCATAATCGTTAAGGAAATCCAGTTCAGGACAGCTGACCGTATATTTTTTACTCAATCCTTCGTGCGTTTCATACATTTTTTGTCCGACAGTTTCGTAATCGTCTTTTTTCAGTGCTTCGCAGGTATCCAGCAGGCGCTGTATTTCTTCTATAACAAATTCTGCGCGGATATAGTCTTCTGCGCTAACCTGTTCTTTAACAGCTTTTAACTGATCAATTGTTGCGTCGCGGAGCAATTTTACTTCGGGATGATCCTTTGCAATAGCCGCCACAACTCTTTCGCACGATTCGCGGCGTTTATTATATTCTCCGCCTACAGCCAGATTATGAGGCACGCATGTGTCTATTAATACCAGATAATAGTTTTTGGGATTGAAAGGTACGTAATCGTATTCTAATGAACGGCAATCCAAACGAATCAAAGAGCCTTCTTTGCCCAGGCAGGAAGCAAACTGATCCATTATCCCGCATTTAACTCCTACATAGTTATGTTCGGTAGCTTGACCTATCAAGGCAAGTTCCTGACGGGTAAATCCTAATTTATACTGGTCGTTCAATGCGAATCCCACAGCGCTTTCCAAAGCGGCGGACGACGACATTCCTGCTCCAAGAGGAACATCTCCCGATACTGCTATATCGAATCCGGGAATTGTTTTTCCGCGTTTAATCATTTCGCGGGCTACGCCAAAAATGAATTTTGCCCAGCCTTCAGCAGGTTTGTTTTCTTCTTCCAAACCAAATTCCGAAGAATTAGATTCATCTTTAATGTCCAGAGCAAAAGCCCTTACCTTATTCGTTCCATTGGGTTTAACTATCACAACCATAGCCTTGTCAATAGCTCCCGGAAGAACGAAGCCGCCATTGTAATCCGTATGTTCACCAATTAAATTAATACGTCCCGGCGATGTGTAAACTGCGCCGTCTAAGCCAAATAGTTCCTTGAATTTAGAAATAATATTCTTTAAGTCCATAAAAATTAAATTATTATAAATTGAAAATTATAAATATGTGTTTCTTATAAAACATACAAATATACAGTTAATTTTTATATTTACAAAATATACAGCGCCAATATTTGCAAGTTTAAATATTTTCATGTAAGTTTGCGCGTTGTAAAGACGTCATGATGAAATTGAATATACAAAAAGTATTGCTTGCGGTGAAACCTTACAGGGGTGTCCTGTATTTTGTGTTCCTTCTTTTCCTTTTCCATTTTTCATGGAAAATAGCTATCAGCGGAGACAGGGACAGTGAATACGTTTATTTGTTTGGAAAAGATGTCACCCCCGACTGGGTTAATATGGTTTGCCGGTGGTTAACTTCGTCAACTTCGTGGTTTGTACATTTATTTCCAGGTACAGACAGTCTTGTTACAGGCGCTCAATATCTTTATTTTCCCTATGGAAATATAAATATCACTATTCTATGGGGATGTACGGGAATTAAGCAGCTGTTTATATTTGCAGGAATTATGGCTTTCTATTTTGGTGAATGGAAAAAAAAGTGCTGGTATATTCCTGTTGGCTGTCTTATCTTAACTGTTTACAATATAATGAGAATTGGTTTCATTGTTTTGTTGACTAACGGTCACCCCGAACGGTTCACGTTTTTACACGATGGCGTGTTCAGATACATTTATTATACAATAATTTTTCTTCTCTGGCTTTACTGGGAAGAACGAATGATAAAAAAACATCAAAAATATGACAGTCAAAGAAAGAATACAGCTTCTTCGTGAAGTTATGAAAGCGCAAAACGTTCAGGCTTGCATTATTCCGTCAACCGATCCGCACATTAGCGAATATACGCCTGAACACTGGAAAACCCGAAAATGGATTTCCGGTTTTACGGGATCGGCAGGAACAGTGGTAATCACTTCTGCAAAAGCAGGTTTATGGACAGATTCCCGCTATTTCTTGCAGGCGGCAGACCAGTTGCAGGATTCAGGTATTGAATTATTTAAAATGGGATTGCCCGACACGCCTTCCTATTCTGCATGGCTGGCTAATGAACTTAAAGAGAACGATATAATTGGTATTGAAGGTGCTGTTTTTGCCGTTTCAGAAGCTCAATCGCTGATTAAATTTTTCACTGAAAAGAAAATAAATGTCAAAAACGATTTTGCGCCGTATAATTCCATCTGGGAAAATCGTCCGCAGCTTCCGGCAAGCGAAATTTTTATTCTTTCCAGTCAGTTTTCTGGACTTTCCTCGCGTGATAAAATCAGGCAAACGCTGGATGCAATTCGGAAAGAAGGCGCGGAACAGACTGTTTTGGCTTCGCTGGATGCTATTGCATGGCTGTTTAACATAAGAGGAAACGATGTGGAGTACAATCCTGTTGCGGTTAGCTATGCCTTTGTTTCAGAAAAAGAAACCGTTCTGTTTATTAATCCTGAAAAATTGACGGATGAAGTAACTTCTTATTTAGCGGGCGAAGGCGTTACGTTAGTCGATTATGAAAAGATAACTGATTATGTTAAGCATATTCCGTCGGGAACAAAATTATTAATCACGCCTTCCAAAATCAATTATCAGCTTTATTCGGCTATTCCATCCGATGTTGCTGTTGTTGAAACGGCTGTTCATCCGGTTGATAGATTAAAAAGTATAAAGAATGAAACAGAAATAGCAGGTATTCGCAAAGCAATGCAGCGCGATGGTGTGGCGATGGTAAGATTTCTGATTGATTTGGAAAAAACGCTGGCTTCGGGTGAAAAAATAACAGAAATAGATATTAGCGAAAAGCTGCGTTATTACAGAAGTGGACAGGAATATTATTTTGGTGAAAGTTTCGGAACGATAGCCGGTTATGGAGCGCACGGTGCGATTGTGCATTATGGAGCCACAAAGGAAAGTAATGCCGAAATCCTTCCTGAAGGTATTTTGCTGGTCGATTCAGGAGCGCAGTATTTCGATGGAACAACCGATATTACCCGCACGCTGGCTGTTGGCGAGGTGACGTCCGAAATGAAAAAAGATTATACTAATGTATTGAAAGGACATATTGCTCTTGCAACAGCCCGTTTCCCGCAGGGAACTGTTGGTATGCAGTTAGATACGTTTGCCCGCCAGTTTTTGTGGCAAAATTCTACAAACTACATGCACGGCACGGGTCACGGCGTAGGTCATTTCCTGAATGTTCACGAAGGACCTCAAAATATCAGGATGGAATATAATCCGACGCCGTTGCAGCCGGGAATGATTACTTCCAACGAGCCTGGTTTATATCGTGCAAACGCTTATGGCATACGCATTGAAAATCTTGTTCTTACCGTTAATGCGCAAACTAATGAATTTGGCGATTTCTATGCTTTTGAAACCCTTACGCTCTGTCCGATAGATAATAAGTTGATTGATAAGTCATTGCTTAATGATGTGGAAAAAGCGTGGCTTAATTCCTATCACAGAACAGTTTATGAACAACTGTCCCAGTTTTTGTCTGAAGACGAAAAAATCTGGTTAAAGCGGCAAACACTTGAAATATAATTTGGAACAGGAAATATTTATGGATAATCAGTTTGAACCCAAAATAGTTGCTTTTGTCTGTAACTGGTGTACTTATGCTGGTGCAGATCTTGCAGGGACAAGCCGTATCAAATATTCGCCCAATGTTAAAATAATCCGTTTTCCGTGTACGGGTCGCATTGATTTTATGCTGCTATTGAAAGCATTTTCTAACGGAGCCGACGGCATAATCGTATCTGGCTGTCATCCAAACGACTGTCATTATACTTCCGGAAATTTTCATGCTCGCCGTCGGTGGATTATTTTTCGTACTCTGCTTGATTTCATGGGAATAGACGTCAACAGGATTATTTTCACTTGGGTGTCGGCAGCTGAAGGGGCAAAATGGGCAGAGGTAGTTAACTCGGCAGTTGATAAAATAAAAGAGTTAGGCGTCTGTGGAGAATACAAAGAAATGATTAACGAAATTTGGAACGAAGAAAATGAGTAAGTTAAATGATATAGCCCGTCAATTGTTGCACTGTGGAGAAGTTCATGTTGTAATAGGCTATGGGGAAGGATTTAACGGCAGAATACGCCCAACTTTTGCATTTACGGACAACGAGGCGGACAAATTGCTGTTTGACAACCGTTGCAGGCAAAACCTTGCGTCGTATCTCTGTAAGAAAGAAATCGTTTCTCATGGAAAACCGGCAATAGTAGCCAATATCCACACGCTGAGGGGAATTATTCGCCTGGCGGCAGAAAAACAAATTGCTGATGGAAATGTTATTGCAATAGTAATGACTTCCGAAGGCGACGTCAGGGAATTGCACAAGCTGGAAGATATGGAAAACTTTTTGTCTGGTACGCCTCTTCAACTTAATGAAACAGACCGGATTATGCTTGACAAGCTGAACTCAATGACCGTTTCCGACCGCTGGAAATTCTGGCAGGAAGAAATAGGAAACTGCATCAGATGCTATGCGTGCAGGCAGGCATGTCCGCTTTGCTATTGCACTCAATGTACGGTAGAAATCAATTGTCCACAGTGGATTCCTGTTGCTCCATATAAAATGTCGAATATGGAATGGCACATCATGCGAGCCATGCACCTTTCAGGTCGCTGTGTAGAATGTGGACAGTGCGGCGCTGCATGTCCGGTTAATATACCCATTCATCTGTTGCCTGTTCGACTTGCTGAAGAAATTAAAGAACGCTATGGAACCGTTTCCGGAACAAAAAGGGAAGAAATTTGTGAAATGTCGTCTTTTTTACCGGAAGACAGTGAAAATTTTATTGGATAAATATTTATGGAACATAAAATTGGATTATTACGTCAAAAATCATATATCGAATTAATAAACAAATTGTTAATAGACAGGCAGGTATATGGACCGGCGATGAATGGCAAACGCATTTCGTATCGCAAGATTGCATCTCCCGAAGAATTAACCGACGATTTCGTTGTTTCCGATCTTTCTGTCAAATCGTTTGTTTTTCCGCAGGTTGAAAAGTTATTTTCTTTCAGTAAACATAAAGATGACATACAGGCGGAAGATAAAAATATTGAAGTTATTCCCCATAAGGTACTGCTGGGCGTCCGTCCGTGCGACGCCAATGGAATATATAATTTGGGCGCTATTTTTAGCTGGGCGCCCGAAGATCCGATTTTCAATACGCGGGTAGAAAGGACAACCATTATCAGTTATGCTTGCAACAAAGCCGACGAATACTGTTTTTGTACTTCACTTGACGGAGATCCGGGAAATACGCAGGGTAGCGATATTTTGCTGACTAAAACAGAATCGGGCGATTATATTGCGGAAATTATTACTCCCAAAGGCGAAGCCATTTTTGCACTGGCACCCGAATTGTTTGAAACTGTGGAGAATTTTGAAAAGGAAAAATTTCTGGCTTCCGTTCCAAAACGTTTTGATTCTTCATTGCTGGAAGAAAAAATCAATGTACGTTTCAACACCACATTTTTCGACGAGCAGTCTTTGCCTTGCATTGGATGTTCGGCGTGCGCTTATGTTTGTCCTGTTTGCGGCTGTTTCGACATCCAGGATGAAACACGAGGAAATAGCGGACAGCGAATCCGTTGCTGGGACAGTTGCTGTTCAAAGCTTTTCACGCTTCATACATCAGGTCATAATCCGCGTGATACACAGGGTGCGCGCTGGCGTCAGCGTCTGATGCACAAATTTTCCTATATGCCGGAACGGTTAAATGTAAGAGGATGCGTTGGTTGCGGTCGTTGTTCCCGTTCCTGTCCGGCAGGCATGAATCTGAGTGAACAGTTGGAATTGCTGTAAGACAATTCTAAATGGGACTTTTAGAAATTAGATTTGTCGAGGCTTTCAACAGGGAAAAAAGCAGAGTTTACTTTTGGTAAATGAGCATTTTCCCGACAGAGCGTAACGAAGAAAAAGCAATTTTTAGAAGTCCCCTAAAAAATACTGTATGACGTCAGCTTGCAGGCTGTTTTTAAGGATAGCATAGCTCGGTAGAAAATGCTATCTCCTTCATCTGCATCCAACCTGTTAGGTCTTAAAGACCTAACAGGTTTTAACAAAATCCTGTGTCATTTTGTGTTTTATCTGCTAATTATTTTTGTGTTGTGTCGAAAAATGCCTTTTATTCTTTTGTTTGCCTCAATAAATAGCGCGACCTTTGTACCAGTTTTTAAAATTTAAAGAAATAATGCATAAGACGACAGTATCTTTATCCTTTTGCGGAAATAGTGAAAAAAACGGCAATGAGAACTTAATACTCTCTATTTCAGCGATTTACCTTGCGGGGGGGGGGGCAACTCCCTTATAATCAGGAAGATACGTATTTAAAGTCTTTTTTTCCAGCTTCAAGCAGAAAGATTTACAGGAAAGAAAGCGAGAAGGCGGTGCAGGGCAGGACTATGTTCTTCCCTGCATTTTTTGTGTCCCAATTTTTCGTTATGTCATTGCACACATCGAAATTCGCGGAATTTTTAAGGATTGAGAATTTTTTTTTAAATGTGATAATGTGTTTGCGAAGCTGCCTCTGTAGTTGCGGCAGCTTCGTTTTTTTTAGATTTGAGATGGTGAGCTGCGCTTACGCATACGGCTAAAAAGATATTGGAACGCTATATAATAGCGTAAAAAACAACACGGCACAGGCAAATCGTTCATCGTGTCCCATGTCTCGTTCAGTGTATTAAATTTTTTCGGATGTATTACATCACTATATATTTTTTAATAAACATTTAAATTAAACTTAAAGAACATTTTAAGTATGACAAGACAATTTTTTAGATTTTTAGGATGCACGGTGTTGGTGGCAATGCTGCTGACCGGTTGCAAGAATGAGGAACTGTTACTCGATGACGGAGTTCCTATGGAAAAGGGCAAACTGTCCTTCATACTGCCTCTGGGTGGTAATCAAACTGTTACGTATGCTTCCATTCCCGGCGATTCGCTTGAGAATGAGCTGAAAAACGTGAAAATCTTTATGTTCAGACCATCTGACGGCAAACTCGACGCTGTGTTCAGCTGGCCTACGGCTTCTGGCAATGAAATCCAGGTTGGCATGACTGCCAGCGGCGCAAACCGCGTGGTTACTTTGCCAACGGGTTCGGCTACGCTGGGTGTGTATCGCTTCTACATCCTCGCCAACGTGAACGGATCGGCGGGCATTACGGCTGCGTCGATTGTGGAAAACGGACAGGGCGGCGCGATTCTTAGCGTTACGCATCAGGATGAATTTGAAAAAGTGGTTTCCGATGAGCTTGCAAAAGTGGGCAACGACCTGACGCTGATTGGCTGTCCGCTACCGATGTCGGTTGCAAAAAATTCTGCAAACAACAACCTGAACTACATTGAGCTTAACCCATCGACAACTCAAGTGGCTACAGCTCACCTGAGCCGCAGGGTGGCGCGTTTCGACATCATTAACCATTCGGATTTCAGCAATTTCAAAATCGAAAAGGTGTATATCACCGATGCCAGCGCTAAAGGTTATCTGAATGATGGACAGAAGGATACAACCTTTGTGCTGGGTAGTACGCAGATAGATTTGTCGGCTACTGCAAACGGTACGCCTATACCTGTGGACAGTCTGTTAGATGACGCTTCGATGGGATTCGGTATAGCAAATAACGACACGCTTGACTTTTTTGACGCTGGAAAGCGCGATCCAATGCAGCTGAACAAATCGCAGTTTTACCTGTACCCAACAGTGCTGAAATTCGACGGCACAAAAAAGGGGGTTACAGAACTTGTGTTTGAAGGTACATACGACAGGCGCGAAACGCGAACATACAAAGTGGAACTGACGGAAGATTTGCCGATTCTCGCTAATCACGTCTATAGGATTGCTGTCAAGCGCATTGTGGAACAAAACTCGAAGATTACGCTCACCGTAAGCGAGTGGGAATGGGATCCGGAGGATACGCTTACGGTAAACCGCGACCTGACGCCAATTACATTCGGTCATATAAAACTGACAGACCCCTCGCAGGGAACATTCATCAACGGTGGTGATTCGTCAAACATAAGTCTGAAAGATACCATTTATTATACTTCGGATACCCCGACGGAAGTTAAAATCAAAACTTCGGGTTACACGGTGAATGGTATTGCAGGTTCAGGGCATACAAGCATGGTGTCAATTGTGCCTCCCGCAGCTACTTACGGTTATCTTAGCGAGGATATAGATGCGGTCAGGACTGCTCCTGTTTCGTCTTCAACCATCAATACCTACGGGCTGGTGTATGAAACAACGCACACAATACAGTTGCCGCCAACTGTTGCGCCAATCGCCTTCGAAGTAATTGTGAGCAGCGCAACAATCACAGCGCGCAAGAAACACTACTATATCGTGAGCGAAAACTACAATAAGTTGGGATTCAAGCCTGTTAAGTTTACATATACCGACGCAGCCAGCGCTGAGCGTACCATTCTTTTTGCGCCGGTGAACGTGGGAGCGACTGTATCGGACACTACCGCTACGACTATCACTACGGAAATTGGCGGATACCGTTACCAGTGGGGACGCAACTATGGCTGGGATGTTGGGGTAACTATCGCTTCCCAAAATATGGTAACCGGTCCTCTTGCCACTATAGCGGATACCGTGAATTGTCCCGGTAAATTCATTCAAACGCCAGGCAGCGACGGCGCCGACTGGCTGACAGCGCATGATAACGACCTGTGGGGTGCAGTAAGCGGTGATCCGAAAAAAATGCAGGGACCCTGTCCCAACGGCTGGCGCATACCTACAGAAGAAATAATGGCTGCAGCATGGGTTAAAAGAGCATGGAAAGGCAAAGCTTTAGCGCTTACTCTCGACGACGGGAAAAGGATAGTACTGCAACCGGGAGGTTATAGCAGTAATAATGGCGCCAGTAGTTATACAAGTCAGCGCGGCTATTACTGGACAATAACTCCAGGAACGGTCACTCCTAGCAAATCATTTTATGCACGAGTAGCGTCAGACGACACAGGTGGAACGACTCAGAGTCCGGGAGTAGAAGACTACCGTGTCTATGGATACAACATTAGGGCAGTCAGGGATTATATACCTTTACCCAATTTTCAGTGACATTTTTTTAAGTGTAGATAATTTAAATAAGAAGGGGCGCAGGGATGCGTCCCTTTTTTAGTTTTCAGTTATCAGTTTTCAGTTATCAGTTGGATTGCTTCGCTAACGCTCGCAATGACGATGCACAAAACCTTGCTGAACAAAAGCAGCGTAGCTGCAACATCTTTACCGTGCGCTTACGCACAGTTTTCAGTTTTCAGTTTTCAGTTTTCAGTTTTCAGTTTTCAGTTGGATTGCTTCGCTAACGCTCGCAATGACGATGCTCAAAATTAAACCGTGTAAAGTATAAAAACTAAAAACTAAAAACTGACAACTGCCAACTGATAACTAATAACTGACAACTGACAACTAAAAACTGACAACTAATTTCTGTACTATTTACAAAATAAATGTCACAATTTGCACCTCATGCGAAATATTTTAGTACATTTGCAGCTATAACTAAAAAAAATATCATTTATGAAACGAATATTGTTTATTTTATTTGTTTTTAATGCCTGTATAATGGCTTCTGCACAAAAAATTGAACCGGTAAAGTTGAATACGCCGGACAAAACGCGCGGGACGGCGATAATGAAAGCTTTGTCCGACCGACATTCGGAACGTAATTTTTCCGAAAAAAAACTGAGTTTGCAGGATCTTTCTGATTTGCTTTGGGCTGCCTGCGGAATTAATCGCCCCGAAAAGGGCATGATAACAGCGCCATCTGCCATGAACAGACAGGATATTGACGTGTATGCTGTTATGGAAGAAGGAACGTATCTTTACGACCCTAAGTTGCACGAACTCAAACCTGTTGCAGTTGGCGATCTTCGCCATTTGATTGCCTCAGGACAGGATTTTGTGAAAAAAGCGCCTGTTTCCCTGCTGATTGTTTCCGAACTTTCGCGACTGGGAAATGCCGACGACGAAGGAACGCGACTTTGTGGCGCTATGGACGGTGGAATTGTTTCCCAGAATATTTCGCTCTTTTGCGCAGGCGTCGGGCTGGCTACCGTTCCAAGAGTTACAATGAATAAGGCTGAATTGATTAAAGCTCTGAATTTAAGTCCTACGCAATTGCCGATTATCAATCATCCGGTTGGATATTCCAAACCGGCTGAAGATAAAACCGTTTTTACGTTTAACGTCGGTCAATTCAAACTGAACGTCTTAGCCGAAAAAATGGGCGCAGGAAATCCTAAGATTCTTATTGGAGCAACTCAGGAGCTAATTCAAAAACACCTGCCCAATGGTTTCCAGTCGCAGATCAATGCTTTTTTACTTCAAACGCCCGATAAAAATATCCTGATAGACGCAGGTCTGGGAGACGGTTTGCTGAAGAATCTGAAATCTTTGAATGTTGCGCCGGAACAGATTGACGCTGTTCTGCTTACGCATTTACATGGTGATCATATCGGCGGACTGCTTGCCGACGGAAAGAAAGTGTTTCCCAGCGCAGATCTGTATATCGCCAAACCAGAATACGATTATTGGATAAAGAGCGACAATAAACTGGCGCATAATGTTTTGGATGTGTATAAAGACCGTATCAAACTGTTTATGCCTGAAGCGCTGGGTAGCAAGAAACAGAATCTGTTTTCCGGCATACAGGGTATTGCCGCCTACGGACATACTCCCGGTCACACTGCATACCTGATTGAATCCGGCGCATCGCGTCTGCTGGTGTGGGGCGATTTGACGCATGTGACGGCAATTCAAATGCCGCATCCTGAAATAGCTGTTACTTATGATTCTGATGCAAAACAGGCTGTCGATTCGCGCAGGAAAATATTGGCGTTTGCTGCAAAAAATAATATTCCTGTTGCGGGAATGCACGTGGCTTCGCCCGCCATTGGTGATATTAAAGCCGATGGTGCAGGATATGTTTTTCAGCCAAAATGAAAAACTATATCAGTTTAGTTTTCAGTTTTTAGTTATTATACTTTGCATGGTATGGTTTTGTGCGTCGTCATTGCGAAGGCGACAGAAAAAAACTAAAAACTGATAACTAATAACTGATAACTGAATTTCTGGATTGCTTCGCTCCGCTCGCAATGACGACGCACGATTTTTATGGGCTCATCTGCAAAACCTTGTGTTTTGCGAGAAGGCGCGTAGCGCCAGTATCTTTGTAGCCGTGTGCGTAAGCGCACGGTAAAGATGTACGTAATATAAACAGAGCAGCGTAGCTGCGATAC
>JAIRPX010000123.1 GCA_031256775.1 Dysgonamonadaceae bacterium | reverse complement strand
TTGCACCAATTATGCCGCCCGCGATTGCGCCTTTCCAAGCGTCAGGTTTCCAATCCCAAAACGCCGCTGTTCCCGATTGTATCGAAGCACCTGTATAAGCACCTACAACCGCACCAATAATCACAGGCACAAACCAAACAACCTCCCCACTTGGATCAGTATATTTCAGCGGATTATTGAGGCAATAACTGTACCTGTTGTAATTCAGCCAGTTGCCAGGCATCTGTATATACGGATCAGGACTTAGGAACTGCGCAATCAGCGGGTCATACACCCTGCCGTTCATATTTATCAAGCCGAACTCCGACAGATGCTCGTGCATCGTATAGCCGCGATTGAAAAGGAAAGCCGTGCGGGTATCTGCCAGTCGCCACTCCGACGGATTAACACGCTTACCAAAGGCGCTGAAAGCATATTTCTCCTTAACGTTTCCCGATGCGTCGGTTATGGCTATCAGCGATCCAAGAAAATCAGTGTGAGCATGATACAGCGTATCCTTTCCTCCATTCTGCACGTATATTGCCGCCAGCCCGTTGCCGCCGCCCAGATAATGAATCTTTCGCGTGTTACTGCCTACGGTTTCTTCCTCGTAACTTCCTATGTAATAACGGGTCAGGGAGCCGGTTGCCGTTGAAAGAACGCTCTTTATCCGCTGCTCGTCAACGCCGTAGGAGATACTCAGTGAATTGTCGCCTTCGGTTATATTTTTAACTTTCTTGAAATCAGTATAGCTTATGTTTTGATACAGTGAAGGAATGGCGGAGGGTTGACCGGAAATGGAGGTCAACGCATGTGGTTTGCCGTTTTCGCCATAGTTCATAGTATAGCCAATGTCGCTTTTTGTCGAAATGTTTCCCGTTGTGGAATTATACGACATGGTATAATTTGACTGAGCTACTGAATTTTTGTATATAATCGAACCGGTCAGACGGTTCATCGTATCATACGTAAAACTCTCTTTCTGGCTCGTAAGGTTATCCTGCCTGTATGTAGGATTTCCTTTGCTGTCAAAGCTGTAAGCCATGTTCACAACGCCGGGTGTTGAAATGGACGTCGGAAAGCCACGCGAATCAAAACTGAAAACTGTTGTCTTGCTGCCGCGTTTGGTTTTAGTCAGCTGACCGCGTGCATTACTTTCTATGGCTTCCCATATCATGTTATTTTTCGAATCGGTTATTTTTTTCAGATAACCGTATGTTTCGTACTGATTAGTAACGGAATAGCCGTCGGGATAGATTTCTTTCCTGACCCGTCCGAGAACGTCGTATTCCATTTTGCGGACAAAGATTTTAGAGCCGTCCACAGTGTCGGAAGTCTGGACAATGCGGTCGTAACTGTCATAAACAAAGCCCTGTGCATGTTTGCCATCAATTGAAATACTGCTCAAACGGTTTTTGCCGTCGTAGCGGTATGAAGTGCGCACGTTGTTTACCGTTTTGTAATCCAGCAGTCCGGAAGGCTTATAACCGTAAGATGTTTCTATCAATCCGTAAGGGATTGCTACTATATCACGGTCTATTATGAGTATACCTTCAACAATGGATACGTCCTCAGCATTTGCCTGCTGTTCAACAGGTAAACTATCTTCTTTCATCGGAAAGGGACGTGTCCGTATGGTATGTACCTTCTGTTCCGTTTTTGTCAGCTGTCCCCATCCATCGTATTTTGAAGTGACTGTTCCTGCATCGGGATCAATAATTTTTGTGCGGTTGCCCTGCAAATCATATTCCATGCTTATAGCCTTCCCGCCTTCGGGAGTTGCCGTTTTGACTAATCCTGAAGCATAATGCGTGAAAGTTACTTTTTTCCCGTTGGTTTCTTCTTCAACTGTCCAGCCAGCCTTGTTAACTGTTGTTTTTCTTTTATCAAAAGGAGAGGTAACAGTCGTAGTCAAACCGGAATAATCATAAACAGTTGTTCCCAATAAAGTGACAGTTTCCTTGATTCTCCCATATATGTCGTATGTATATGTTGCAGCCCACGTTTTGTTGCCTGTCTGACTGGCAAAATAAGGCTCCGAAACACGATAAACCTGTCCGTCTGTATTGTATTCAGTATCAACATAGATTTTCTGTTTATTCAATCCATACGAATCTTTCCCGATTTCCCGTCCCTGACCGTCATACCATGTCCATACCGGTGATTGTCCGGACGTTTCCGAATAAATGTAATATTTTGCGTCTATTGGTTTTTCCGCTATTGTTCCAGCCCATTGAAGAGAGACAGCTGTTTTTATATTGTCGGGATATGAAGTCTGTTTAATCCTTCCAAAGCTATCATACTGATAACTGGTTGTTCCAAAACGGTCAACCTTGCTCGTGAGTAATCCTGCTGACTCATCATAATTATAAGTTGAAGTTTCGTTGAGCAGGTCATTTTTTATAGTTTTGACAAATCTGCCTGAAGATGTATAGGTCAATGTTTTAGAACGCGAAACGCCGTTGGCGGTTGTTGTTATTTTCCGGGCATGACCGAATCCGTCATAATCCGTAAAAGAAGTTGTTACGCTGTTTACATCGCCGGGGTCAATTACTTCTGCTGTCAGGTTGCCTTTACTGTCATAAGCGCGGGTTTTTATTCGGGTATAAGTTTCGCTGCCATGCTGTTTAACGGTTGTGATGCTTGCCGGTTTATTCAGACACCACGATCCCTTTTGCACATAACTAATGGTCTGCTTTTCAACAATATCCCCTGCTGTAGTTTTGATTTCCGCCGGATTTCCGTAATTGTCAAAAGCCAGCAACTGCGTTTGGGTAGAAATTCCCGCTAAACTGTCTGTGAATGTTTGCTTTGAAACATAAGGAAATATACGTTTATTTCCTAAATTTACAACACTGTTTTCGAAATTGGTAACAGACAAAGTATCCGTTGTCTCTAATCCTACAATAAATATAGTCTGCTTTGTCTGAAATGCATTATAATAATACTGATTAAATCCATATTCGTTTAGTTTACAGATATTCCTGCCGTAATCTTTTATAAGTATTCTTCCAAAACCTAAAAAACCTTTTCCCTGCGCATGTTGCATGATATTATAATAATACACATCGAAGTCTTCGTCATTTTTTTCATAAAGGCAAACTACATAAAGCGCAGGTAGTGATTTAACAAGCGGAAAAGCAGGATTATAATCGGAGGTTACAGAATAAACCAGCTGCGTGGTTACAGGTCTGAATATCACGTTACATTTTTCAGTCAAACCATTTGAGAACAATCTGATAAAAGGAAAAAACGAATCGTTAAACGAATAGATAAACCATGTATTGTAAGAAGAAGAAGAAGGACATTTGCTGTAATTTATTTCACTGCGTCCGTCACCGTCATAATCGGCTACATCCAGATATTGCCAGTCGTCAGTTGAAACAATTTTACATTCTGAAGAATATGTTTCAAAATCAAAACCGGAGTCATTATTGATACCTATCCTGAATCTAAGATAATTCGAACCAGATACATACTGATATTCAACAATTGCAAAATCTGCTTTACCGTCAAGATTAAAATCTCCGCTAAATCCTTTAAGAGTATTAGAAGATATATTCAGGCTCGTAATATCTTTTTTTATAAAAGAACTTCCGGTAGAAAGCAACCATAACCCTTCATGTTTGTCGGGCTTGCTTTCATTGAATTTAATTACAAACAGGTCGCTTTTACCGTCGCCGTTATAATCTCCCGTATAAATATCATCCAGGTTACTCAACTGGTTTGTGGTCAGAATTTGAGTAAAAGTGTTTCCGTTAAGTTCATAAATATACCCGTTACTTCCTGATCTTATGCAAATATTTGTTTTTCCATTTCCTGTGAAATCCAGCAGGTTCAAATTGTTGGGGAATGAAGGCAGGAGTTCGTCTCCCCAGCTGGATATTCCTCCCGAAGCAATCTCTGTTCCCTCGCTGTTATAAACTTTTTGAGTACTCTTTATCAATATCTCATGTTTTCCGTCTCCATTGAAATCCCCTATAATGTAATCATCCGAATAGGCGGCATTACCTGGAAAAGTATTGAAGCCCTTGTATCCGGAGCCACCTCCATTGGAAAATTTTTCACCGTCAAAAAAATAGTAATTATACCTGTACATGCGCGGCGTCTGATATTTCTTGTCTTCGGGAATATCAACTACGCTTATCAAATCCATCAGACCGTCTCCATTCAAATCAGCAGGGATTAATTTTATTAACGTATTTCCGGAGGAAGCATAAACTTCAAATTCGCACTTTTGTATAAATTCGCAGCTGCCGTGGTCATCTTCATTAAGATACAGTTTAACTTTCTTATCTTTTAACGTTATGAGATCTCTCCTCTTGTCGCCACTGAAATCGACAAATATCGGATTATTGCAGTCAAGCACAGGATTCATTTGGCTATTAAACAGTCTATTACCAATACTGTTATAATTTTTAGAATAGTTATTATAAGGATTTTTCCATGAAATAACAGTTGGAGGATAACTGATCCCGTCTGCTGTTTCTACTTTAAACTCTGTTATCTGTGAATATAAATTTTTCGCATATTGAACTGTATATTTCCTGTATATCCTGCTACCGTTTTTTGAATAAATGTATTTGAGCCTTTTGGTTTGCAATACCTTTGTCCCTGCTACATAGCAAACCGTCGAATCGTGACGATCTTCATATTCAAATGAGACTTCATTTACAGCAGATACGGAAGCCATGTCGTTAGCCGTATAATTAATGCGGGACAACCGGTACTCTCCACCGGAGCTGTTTTTCGAATACTCGTATGTCATATAATTGCCATTAGTATCGGTTACTTTTTTCAGCAGCCATACAAGCGGAGTAGATGTTCCCTGAGCTTCTATATATGAATCGGAACTTGAACCGTATTCATGTTTTATACCTTCTTTTGTAATAACTTCAAAACACAAATAGTTGCCAATCTTTTTGTAAGCAACATCGCTGTATGTTTCTATTTCTGTTCTGTATTTGGCGCCATTCGTGAAATGAGTTCCAGAAACCAGAATCAAACGCTGTCCGTCGAGTATTAAATTATCCGAATTTTTTAATTCAACTGCCGCCACTTTACCGTCGTGGTAAAGCGTATTACCTGTCCGGCTTATTAAAGACAATCCGCCTATATTCCATCCCCATCCTGCTATGCCGTTACCCGACTGGCTGTTGTAAAACAGGGAAATATTTGGCTGCATACCGTTAATGCCTGCCGGAATTTCAATGGGGATATTGTATATGGCTGCTCCACTTGGACTTATATCAAACGTGCCGGAAAGACTGCCGACAACAGCGCCCTGCGACGCATCTGTCGTAATTGTTCCGTCAGGTTTAGCGTATGTATTATCCGATGGCGGGAACAACAGCGTTTCGTCTATCTTTGCCGTAAACGTATTGCCCGAACTGGCTTTGTAACTGAAACCTGGTTTAAGTGTAATGCTTTCGCGGGCAATGTAGGTCTTTGTTCCGGTTTGCGCCGTATTAAGAGTCCAGTTTTCGGCAGTCTGAGCTTTCCCGTAAAAAGAACAGAAAGCGAAAAATGCAAATATTACAGTCTTGTATATCAGTCTTTTCATGGTGATTAACGTTTAATGATTTTCCATTCGGTATGTTCTTCGCCAGCTGCAATCTTCATCACATAAGCTCCCTGAGGCTGACTGCTTATGTCAATTTCGGAATAGCCGGAAACTCCCCTGCGGACAACAATTGCCTGTCCTGAAAGATTATAGAGCGCTATGATGGCTGTTTCGTTTTCCGGCAGGTTATTTATCTCAACTTTCAGCAATCCTTCGGTTGGATTGGGATAAATACGTATCTCAATGTGCGTCAGCATTTCCGAATAAATGTCTGTTTCTTCCTGCGGCGGCGCCGAAACCTGATTCTGCTGGGTAATGACTATGGTGCGGGAAATACGGTTGCCAGCCGCGTCATAACCGAAACTAACCCGACTCTGAGAATACAGCAACGGACAAATGTTCATAAAAACCATGAACAGTATTGCTTTATAGGTTTTCATACTGCATTTATTTTATTACTTTCAGCGCGTCTATTTCTTTCTTCAATATTTCAATGGTTCTGTTCTGCTCAATAACATAGAGCGTCAGTTCCTCGATCTTTTGCAGCAGTTTTACCTGCATTTCGCCCATATTTACGCCATTTTCCATCACTTCCTGTTCTGAAGGAATGTCCGGCAAATGCCCGTGACTTTCTATGTGTTCCGATACTGATTGCAAACTTGGCAGCAAGTAATCTTTTTTGAAGACGAAATCAGACCAGTTGGCAGTTTCTATTTTAACTTCCTTTGTCCGGATAACGCCGTTAACTTCCAATTTAGCAGTGGGCGAAATTGTTCCAATTCCAACATTGCCGTTATCCATTATTGTGAAACGATTTGCACACATACCACCAGTTGTACAGCCTATGTAGTCGTATGCACAGAATTGGAGACTGTTACCATAAGCGCCCGTCATATTGAAAATTTTCCATTCCATAGCCTGACCCGCCTGTGTTTTTGAAGTGTTATGCAAAATAAGAGGATTGCCCTCGCTACCCGAACCTGACAAACGGATGTCCCCACTTATGTGTAACCTGGACAGAGGACTGGCTATTCCTATACCAACTTTGCCATCAATTGTGAGTATTCTGTTATTGTACAGGCTGAACCAGCCACCATTCTTTTCGTCGCCCATTCGTATGTAGGATCTTCCATCGTTATTAATATTGGGAAGATGCAGTAAAATTCCATGATGGTCGTTTCCCAGTGTACGAATCACAACATCACCCGCTTTTGAGTAGGAAGCAAAATCTCCATTAGCTGAAGGAATGCCCATCTCCAAACGGGTATTGGCAGAGTTTTTTATAATTAAATTGGGAATTGTACTGGCAAATACTTCAAGTATTGCAGTCGGTGCAGTTGTTCCGATGCCAACTTTGCCTCCAGTAAAATTATATTTATTTGCCTTGAACGACAGCGTATTGTCGGCTTCCCATTCTCCAATCTGAATGTTGGAGCCATCACCTATTTTAATCATGTTTATCGCCCTGTCGGCAGCTGAAACTGAATTGCCGGTTTTAAGGGCGCCTCCATTTATGTGGAACAGTTCGGAGGGAGCGGTAATCCCTACGCCAATTTTTGTTGTAGAGGGATTGGTGTAAAGAACATTCGTGCCTGTTGTCCATGACTGAGCATTAAGGAACAGCATAGAAGCAAAAAAATTAACGAACACTAAATAAAATTTTCTCATAAAAAAAATATGTTATTATTGTTATAATTAGCAATATTCAATGAAAAATAGTTCTTTAACTATTTAGCGTCAAAATTAGACATATTATTTGTTATATAAAATTTTCAAGACATAAAAAAGGTTAAACTAAAAAAGATGACGAATATTATACCTTGCACAGAATAGTTTTGTGAAACGTCATTGCGAAGGCAAAGCCTGAAGCAATCCAGAAATACGATAAACGAGACACGATGAACGTGTTAGCACGAAAGTTGCGCCAGCTAATTCATAATTCATAATTCATAATTATTCCTGGATTGCTTCGCTAACGCTCGCAAGGCTGACACATCGTACAATTCATGCTTTCGCGCCAGACGGCACGTGTAATCTTTGTTGCGCAGCTTTGATACCTTAATTTTTATACCAATTTTGAAATTCGTTCTATGGCTTCTACGGTATTTTCCCTGTTACCAAATGCTGTGAAGCGGAAGAATCCTTCACCGGCTTGACCAAATCCGGAGCCAGGCGTTCCTACTACCTGTACCTTATTTAACAGGAGATCGAAAAACTCCCATGAAGTCATATTGTCAGGAGTTTTTGCCCAAATATAGGGCGCGTTTACCCCGCCATAAACAGTAAAACCTGCATTTTCCAGTCCCGTTTTGATTATTTTGGCATTTTCCATGTAATAATCAATCACTTGACGGATTTGTATTTGTCCTTCATGCGTATAAACGGCTGCAGCTCCACGTTGTATTATATAAGCAGTTCCATTGAATTTGGTTGATTGGCGACGCTTCCATAATGCGTTAAGAGAAAGCGTTTTTCCTTTGGAAGTTTGAGCTGTCAATTCTTTTGGAACAACGGTATAGCCTGCTCTCATTCCCGTGAATCCTGCCGTTTTGGAAAAACTGCGAAATTCAATGGCGACTTTTTTTGCGCCTTCTATTTCATAAATACTGTGGGGAATGTCCGGTTGAGAAATAAAAGATTCGTAGGCGGCATCGAAAAGAATAAGCGATTGATGTTCCAAAGCATAATCCACCCATTTTTTTAACTGTTCTTTTGTCAAAACCGTGCCTGTCGGATTATTTGGATAGCATAAATAGATGACGTCGGCTGTCTTTTGAGGAAAAGCTGGCACAAAATGATTCTCAGGCGTACAGGGCAACAATTCAATTTGTCGTCCTGACATTTTGTTTGTATCCACATAAACAGGGTAGGCGGGATCAGTTATGGCAACATGATTATCCTGCCCTAATATATCGCCAATGTTTCCTGTGTCGCTTTTAGCGCCGTCGCTTACAAAAATCTCGTCAGCATCCAATTGGATTCCTTTATCCTGAAAATCAGTTTTCAGGATAGCGTTAACCAGAAAATCATACCCGCCGTCGGGCGCATAGCCGCGTAGTGTGCTTGCATCGCCCATTTCTGTCGTTGCTTTATGAACGGCATCAATTACGGCAGGAACAATAGGCTGAGTTATGTCGCCTATTCCCAGACTGATAACTTTTTTTTCAGGATAGCTTTCCCTGTATTCCCTTACTCGTTTGGCTACTTCTGCAAATAAATAATTATTGCCAATTTCAGTGTAATATTCATTAATCTTCATAATTTCCTTCAAAAACTTTAACGGCGCCGCCGGTTTTATAAACATGATTATTTTCTTCGTTCCATTCCAGTTCCAGATCGCCGCCCAAAAGTGAAACGGTTGCTTTCCGTTCCAGCCTGTTATTCAACACGGCAGCTACTATCACAGCACAAGCGCCTGTACCACAAGCCTGTGTTTCTCCTGCGCCGCGTTCCCATACCCGCATCTGCGCATGAACAGGCGACAAAATTTCTACAAATTCCACATTTGTCCTTTCTGGGAACATCGGGTGGTTTTCTATAACGCTTCCAATATTTTTTATATCCAACTGATCTATTTTTTCAGTAAAAATAACAGCGTGAGGATTACCCATAGAAACGCATGTAACGGCATATTTTTTTTCTCCGAAATCAATAAATTCATTTATTAACTGGTCATTTTTCCATTTTACGGGAATTTTTGATGCGATTAATTCCGGTTCTCCCATGTCAACTCTCACTTTTTCTATTTTTCCGTTTACAGGGAAAAGCTGTAGAGTTTTTGTTCCGGCTTTTGTTTCCAGCGTGATTTTATCTTTTTGCGTATAACCCTGTTCGTAAACGAATTTGCCTACGCAACGGGAAGCATTCCCGCACATTTGAGCTTCCGATCCGTCGGCATTGAACATGCGCATACGAAAATCGCATATTTCGGAAGGCATAATCAAAACCAAACCGTCGGAGCCAATTCCCTTGTGGCGATCGCTAACTTTTATTGCCAGTTCATGCGGATTTTTCACATCTTCCTTGAAACAGTCGATGTAAACATAATCATTTCCTATTCCATGCATCTTTGTAAATTCCATAATCCAATTTTAAATTTGCCGCAAAGGTAACAGTTTTATTTGTAACAAAAAAATGATTTGAATCCCAGTAATCATTAATCCTTTATATTTCAGCCAACTGTCCATCTTACTACATTTTTTTCTGCTGCCATATTCGACACGGATTAGTTGCCCAATCAGCTTGAAAAAAAACGTAAAAAAGAGATTGATAATGCTTTTTCTGCTTATTTTCCAGTACGTTAGGTATATACGCCATAGAAGCCTTCCAACGTTTTACGGATCTCATTGTTATACTCTGCACGGAATAAACCGCGTAAAGTATAATATCGAAATTATCCATAGTCTCTATCAGCGGCTTGTCGTATTCGTCTATCAAAACCACAACTTTTCGTCCTGTATTTTTAAAAGTATTCCGTATAACTGCATAAAAACGGCTTGCCGAATCACCGTCTTCAACTGTGCATCACCACAGGTAGGAGTTCAGTATGATGTACAGGCTACGCTTGCCCTGAATCCCATAATTTTCCTGACTTCCTGCAAGGTTTTTCCCGCGCTTTCCCGCGCTTTTTCTGCGCCTTCTTTTGTCACTTTGTGCAAGTAAGCTTCATCGTTTTTTACGTCGTTAATACGCTCGCGAATCGGAGTAGTAACTTTGATTATATCTTCCGCTAACTGTTTTTTCATATTACCATACCATTTTGTTTCGCCTGTATTCCACAAATTTTCGTAGTGGGCTACAACTTCTGGCGTGGAAACAACTTTCAATATAGTAAACAAATTTTCGATGTAATCAGGTTTGGGACTGTTTATACCTGTGGGACCATTATCAGTTAATGCGCCTTTTACTTTCTTTTCGATTACTTTCGGTTCGTCAATCAGATAGATAGCGTTACCTTCTGATTTGCCCATTTTACCGCTACCGTCCAATCCTGGAATTTTTGTCAGTTCCTGACTGTGAATATAAGCTGTCGGTTCCTTGAAATAATTAACCCCATATTTGTAATTGAAGCGTTTTGCATAATTGCGGGTCATTTCCAGATGCTGTTCCTGATCTTTTCCTACTGGAACATAATCGGCATTGTGAATAAGTATATCAGTAGCCATCAGAACGGGATATGTCAGCAATCCTGCGTTCACGTTATCGGGATTTTGCCGCGCTTTTTCCTTGAACGAAACGGTTTTTTCCAGTTCGCCAAGGTAAGCGTGCATATTTAATAAAAGATACAATTCGGCAATTTCAGGTACATCGCTCTGAACGTATATTGTTGCCTTTTCAGGATCTAATCCGCAGGCTAAATATTCCGAAAGGATATTTTTTACGTTACCATGCAGCAGTTCAGGATCGGGATGAGTAGTTAAAGAGTGCCAATCGGCAATAAAGAAAAAGCACCGGTTTTCTTCCTGCATTTTCAGGAAGTTAATCATTGCTCCGTAGTAGTTTCCCAAATGTAAATTGCCTGTCGGACGAATGCCGCTCAATACAGTCTTCATATTTCTTATATATTTTAATTTTTTTGCAAAGTTACGAAAAATTTTGGATTACATACAAACGGATAAAAATTCTCTGGATTGCGTCTTATAAAAACGAAGACATTAGACGCAGTAACGGCTAACCTGAAAAACCTTGTGTTTTGCGAGAAAGCGCATAGCCAGTATCTTTGTAGTCGTGTGCGTAAACGCACGGTAAAGATGTACGTGCGGAATATAAACTGAGCAGCGTAACTGCGATACCTTAATTTTTATTTACTGGCGCGGTTTTGTAAGTTGCGCCAGCACTGAAAACTGAAAACTGAAAACTAATTGCCTGCTTGATTTTTAAGGTATATTTAGCAGTATTTGTTTATTTGTTCAACTGTCAATCCGGTGCTTTTAGCAATGTTTTCTACTGAAACACCCAAAGACAGCAGGTTGCGGGCAATTTCAATTTCTCTTTCGTTTCTGCCTTTTGCGAGACCTTTTGCGAGACCAATTTCTTCGCCTTTTACCAATCCTTTTACCAATCCTTTTTCTTCCGCATCATCTATAAAACTTTGAGCCGTCATTATACCTATTCTTGTGTTGTCGTAGATTTGTAACTGTTCGCGTGTAAATGCGCCTACTTCCATGTAATGTATTGCCTCCTGCGTTTCTGCGCATGACAGCAGTTCGTCAGGAGCTTCTTCCGTATATTCGTCTATTTCCGTCAGGAAACGCAGCCATAACTCATGCAATTTCTTTTCAGCTCGGTTAGCAGGCTTGAATTTTGGCAGTTCGATGAATACAAATTCAAGTCCATCTATTTGGTGGTCAGTATGTTCGATATTCACTATTTTGTAGTGATGGTAATAGGTATCCGCCATTTCCGGCGCCTTTTCAAAAATTCCGTTTATAAAATTGATTGAATATACCGGCTGCAAAAGTTTGAATTTTTTACTTTTTTCTAATTGCTTTACGTATGCGTTTGATGCAGTGAACAATACGCGAGTCTTGAAACTTGTTGTCCAGTAAAATTGCATTTCAACAACAAAAGCCCGTCCGAAATTGTCAATGCATCGCACGTCCACAATTGCATGTTTCAACATTTCGATTTCAGGAATCAGCTCGCCGGTTTCATACTCAATGCTTACCACTTCGCGTCCTTCATCAAAAGGAAGCATACTGTTGATGAGACTGATACACAAGTGCTTGTGTTCACCGAATACGCGCTTGAATGTCAGGTCGTACTTGGGGTCTAAATAACGTGACATGGTTAATTATAATTATTAATTGAAACATAACACAAAGATAGCAAGAACTGTGTCAATAAGCAAATTTTTTTGAATAAATCAGACTGCGTAAAATATAATATGCGATATTCATAAAAAAGTAAAGGTTGGCGAAGTCACTTCGACAACCTTCCAATTGAATTACTAACCCTTAACTATAACTAATGAAATAACACTCTTTGCATATAAAACAAATGATTTTCAATAAAGTTCATCATTTGTATTTTTTTTTCAGTATTTTTCATTTACAATCAATTCTTCTTTGGATAAAATCATTTCAAGTAACATTTGTATGCTGTTATTACAGCTTCGCAAAATATTGCTTTCTCGATTATTGGTGAAATGAAACATTTCCGATTTCACCCATCCTTTATAAAATACGGCAATCCAAACAGTTCCAACCGGTTTTTCCGGAGTTCCTCCATCTGGACCTGCTACGCCGGAGGTGGCTATGGCGCAGTCAGTATTATAGCCTTGAGCTACTCCTTTTGCCATTTCTTCAACTACTTGCTGGCTTACAGCTCCATAATCGTCTATATAGCTGGGATTAACGCCTAAATAATGTTGCTTGGCTTCATTGGAATAAGCTACTATTCCACCTTTGAAATATTGCGAACAGCCAGGAATAGCCGTAAACAGGCTGGCTAATTTCCCGCCAGTGCAACTTTCTGCAAGCGATAATGTCAATTTTTTATCTTTCAATACTTTATCCATAATTGCTTCCAGGTCTGCGTCTTCTTCCGAGAACAGGTCGCTATTTAGTAAAGCCGAAAGTTTTGTCTGCCATACAAACATTTCCTGTTTGAGTTTTTCTTCGTCGTTATCCTTCCCCGTTAAGCGTAAACGGATAAAACCGGAAGATGGTAAATATGCCAAGCGAATATTTGCAGGCAATTCATCTTCAAATTTTTGCAAATGGAGCGCCAATGCTGATTCTGAATGATTTTTTACCCAAAAAGTCCTGTGCTGTATAGCGTTGCCTGTCGGGAAAGCAGACCGTAAACGGGGAATGATTTCGTTAGCCATTGCCCATTTCATTTCATACGGTACGCCAGGCATTGACACTAAAATCTTTCCTGATTTTTCAAACCAGGTGACAGGCGCCGTACCCGCTTTATTTTGAATAACTTTGCAATTTTCCGGAACATAAGCCTGTTGACGGGTTAAATCGTTCAGTTTTTTGTGCATTCCACAAAGCATTTTATCGACATTTTCCAACGTTAAAGCGTCGAAGATCAATCGAGTATTGAAAAACTTGCAAAGCGTCTGCTTGGTTATGTCATCTTTCGTAGGACCTATGCCGCCTGTAACAAGTACAACAGTTACTCTTGAAAATGCTTTTTCAAAAGCGCTCAGGATATCGGATTCATTATCGCCTATCGTAGTTTTATATCTGACGTCAAAACCGGCTATATTCAACTGTTTAGCCATCCATGCAGAATTGGTATCAATCACCTGCCCGATTAACAGTTCGTCGCCAATAGTGATTATCTCTACTTCAATCATCGTTTTTTCAGCGATTTATTGCGCTCCTGTATTCCTTTATATGTAAACCATATTCCGGCAATAATAAAAGGAATACTCAATAATTGTCCCATATTTAGAATCATCCCTTCTTCAAAACTTTCCTGATTGTTTTTCAAAAATTCAATGAAAAAACGCGGGAGGAAAATACAGATCATGAAGACTCCGAATATTAAGCCTTGATATTTGTAATCCTTTCTTTTCCAATACATCCACAGGCAAATCAGCGATGCCAAGATATAGAAAAATGCTTCATATAATTGCGTAGGATGGCAAGGCTGCCCCATGAATAGATCTTGCCATTCCTTTGATTTAACAAAACAGAACCCCCATGGCAATGTAGTAGCATGTCCGAATATTTCGGAATTCATCAGATTTCCAAATCGAATCAATGCTGCTACAAATCCAACAGGCACCACCAAACGGTCGAAAGTCCATAACATGCTTGTGTGCGTCACCCTCTTGGAATAAATCCAAATGGCTATAATTATTCCTAATGTACCGCCGTGACTGGCTAATCCTCCCTCCCAGATTTTTAAAATTTCCAAGGGGTTAGACAGATAACGGTCTGGATCGTAGAAAAAGCAATGCCCCAGTCGAGCGCCTATGGCTGTGGCTAAGATTACGTATAAGAAGAGCTTGTCTATCCATTCGGTTTTCAAGTTCTCGTTTTTCCATATCTTACTAACCATCCACCATCCAAGCCAAAAACCTAAGGCAAAGGCAATTCCGTACCAACGTATTTCTCTTTCAAAGAAAGGGATTGTAAAAGCCACCGGATCGGCAGTCCATGTAATAAAAGACAATAACATATTTATATTTCAACTATTATGTGATAAGCCTCGTTTATATTCAGGTTCTATTTGCATATCAGGTTGCAAAAGTAATTCTTTTTGAGAAAAAATAAAAGAATCTTGACAGAAAAAGAGTTATTTATTTCATTTTTCTCAAATCATCCGAGCTTTTATATATCCTGCATCAACGAGCAGGTCTTTTATTTTAGCCCTGAAATCGCCCTGTACAATTATTTCATTATCTTTTGCAGAACCGCCTGCGCCGCATTTGGTTTTCAAAAATTTACCAAGCGTTTGCAAATCCTCATCTTTGCCAACAAAACCCGTTATCAAAGTCACCTGCTTGCCGCCTCTGTTCCGTTTGTCTAATGAAATACGCAAAGCCTGTTTTTCTTTGGGTAACGTATCTGCTTCTTCCTCTTTTTCCGATTCATATCGAAAATCGGGGTTAGTAGAATATACTATATTCACCCTCTCTTTCCAGTCGCTGTTTTTCATACAAATAAATTTTTATAAGCGAGGAACTTTAATTAAAGTCCGTCTTTGTTTAAAGTAATTTTTTCAAGACCTCCTTTTCTTCTTTTCTTTTGTCGAGAATGTCGACAAAAGCGCGGATAACCAACATTTCTTTATCTGTCAAATCGTCTATTCGCGTCTTTTTTAACGCCGATTGAAATACTGCCGGAGAAACTCCGATTTTCTCACAAGCTTTCCTTACATCGCCAGATTGATGTTCGGTTGCTCGTCTGTGTCGAATAAATTCTAACTCATCCATGATTTTTTTAGCATTTTGTTTATATTTCTAATTTTTATTCTTATATTTGATGCAACTTTGCAAGTTGCACGCAATATTCTTGCACATCTTGTGCAAATTAATTACGCACAATGTGCAAATGTATAACATTTTTTGGTAATAAACATATTTTTTATCTATATATTTTACTTAATGAATTTAAAAAAATAGTATATGTCTGAGTTTCAAAAGAATATTATTGAGAAATTATTAAAGGAAAAAAGGAAGAGCAAGCGAGATCTGTCCAAATTTTTGAATATTAAGGAAAATAGCGTCAATCGTACCATAAAAAATCCAAACATCACTATTCGAAAATTGGAGAAAATATCAGAATTTCTTGAAATTGATTTCAATGAGCTGTTGCAAAAACTGAAACCATCGCAGGGCGACATTTCACAGTATTTAAAAAAGAAAGATGTTGCTTGCGACAATCAAAGTATTATCGCAAATCTTTCTGAAACCTTGAGAATACAGGTGAGAACGATAGAAATGATGATGGAAACGGAAAAAAACAACAGCAAAAATATCGAAAATTTGGTAAGGCTTGTTACTGAAAAATTCCAGGGCGACAGGGTTGATATTTGATAATTATTCGTACCTTTGCACTATTCTTTTCATAATAAAAAATCAACATATATGGAAATTAAAGCAAAGTTTGATCATTACAATGTCAATGTATTGAACATGGAAAAAAGTTTGGCTTTTTATGAAAAAGCATTAGGTTTGAAGATACATCATCGGCAGGAAGCAAGTGATGGTTCGTTTGTTATAATTTTTTTAACCGACAGCGCTTCTTCTTTTCTTTTGGAATTGACATGGCTTCGCGACTGGAAAACATCTTATAACCTGGGCGATAATGAGCATCATTTATGTGTTCGCGTAGCAGGGGATTATGAAAAAATCCGGCAGTTTCACAGGGAAAACGGCTGGATTTGTTTTGAAAACCATGATATGGGACTGTATTTTATTAACGATCCTGATGATTACTGGATAGAAATCTTACCTGTTATAGAAAAATAACATGAAACACATCGTTTTTTTGTCGGGTGCAGGGATGAGTGCCGAAAGCGGAATCTCCACATTCCGCGATTCCAATGGTTTGTGGGAGCAGTATGATGTGATGGACGTTGCGAGTATTGAAGGCTGGCGACGAAATCCGCATCTGATGCTGAAGTTCTATAATGAACGTCGCGCCCAGCTCAACGAAGTAGAGCCAAATGAAGGTCACAGGATAATTGCCGCTCTTGAAAAAGATTTCAAAGTTTCTGTCATTACTCAAAATGTTGATAATCTGCACGAGAGGGCTGGAAGTTCGCATGTTGTTCATCTGCATGGTGAACTGACAAAAGCCTGCAATGAAAGTAAAACCCAGGTTTATGAAATCGGCGTCAAACCCATTCATCCTGGCGACAAGGCAGAAGACGGTTCACAGCTTCGTCCTTTCATTGTATGGTTTGGGGAAGCTGTGCCTCTGATTGAAAAAGCAGCCAAAATCATTTCTACAGCCGATATTGTTGTTATTATAGGAACATCAATGCAGGTATATCCGGCAGCAGGACTGATTCACTATGCGCCTAAAAATATACCTGTCTTCCTGATAGATCCTAATCCCATAAGCCCCGTAATGTCTAACATAAGGATTATAAGAGAAAAAGCTGTTGCCGGAATGAAAATTCTTGAAAAAAAATTGAAATCGGCTGAACTATGATTTACAAGTTGTTTTTGCTGCAAATTTTTTATATGCAGTCGTAAACAAAGCCGTTTTCCTGCATTTCCTTTTTATCATAGATATTTCGTCCATCAATGATTGTAAGGTGATTCATCGTTTTTTTCAATACATTCCACGATGGCAGTCTAAATTCTTTCCATTCTGTCAATAACAGGATAGCGTCGGCGTCTAAAGCAGCATCATACATATCTCTGGCATATATAACCTTATCGCCTACGCGCCTTTTCCCTTCATCCATAGCTATGGGGTCGTAAACCTTTATCACACACCCAGATTTAAACAACAAGTCAATTATGACTAATGACGGCGCTTCCCTCATATCGTCGGTATCGGGCTTGAATGACAATCCCCAAAGGGCTATTGTTTTGCCTTTCAGATCGTTGTTGAAAATACGGCAAAGTTTTTCATACAGAATTGTTTTCTGTTTTTCATTAACTGCTTCCACAGCCTGTAGCACCTGCATATCGTAGCCGTTTTGGGTAGCTGTTTTTATCAGCGCTTTCACGTCTTTAGGAAAACATGAGCCTCCATAGCCGCATCCCGGATAGAGAAATTTATTGCCAATCCTGGAATCCGAGCCTATGCCGCGTCGCACCATATTAACGTCTGCGCCTACTAATTTGCAAAGGTTGGCGATGTCGTTCATGAAAGAAATTCGTGTTGCCAGCATTGCATTTGCAGCATATTTAATCATTTCGGCAGAAGGAATATCTGTAAAAATCATCCGGTAATTGTTCATTGTGAATGGTTTATACAATTTGTCCATCAGGTCTTTTGCTTTCTCGCTTTCAACGCCTACAACCACGCGATCGGGACTCATAAAGTCTTTAATGGCAGAGCCTTCCTTCAAAAATTCAGGATTTGATGCTACGTCAAAAGGAATATCTAATCCTCGCTTGTCTAATTCTTCCTGAATAGCAGCTTTTACTTTTTGAGCCGTGCCAACGGGAACTGTACTTTTTGTTACAACTAAAACATAACGGTTTATGTTTTTGCCGATAGTGCGTGCAACTTCCAGCACATAGCGTAAATCTGCGCTACCATCTTCATCGGGAGGCGTTCCTACCGCGCTGAAAACAACATCTACCTTATCTAAACAGGAAGTTAAATCAGTTGTAAAGTGCAAGCGGTTTGCCTCGCAATTCTTTTTCACCAGTGTATCCAACCCCGGTTCATAAATGGGAACAAAACCTTCTTTCAGTTTGTTGATTTTAGTTTCATCTACATCTACGCATGTTACGTTGATGCCCATTTCGGAAAAACAAGTTCCTGTTACTAATCCTACATAACCTGTTCCAACTATTGCTATATTCATAGTTCACTTATTTATTAATTCATTATTATCAAGTTCTTCATATTCTGAATTTTGACTGATAAATTCAGGCACCAGGCGCTTCATCAGTTTAACAGTTTCTATTTTATTGAAATTGTTTGCCGTCTCTATCAGGGGAGTTAAAATAGATACAACCTCGTTGTAGTCATATTCCGGAACAATACCGATTTTTATTTTCCTGTTGTTGGTCGGTATAACTTTTTCCTTGTCGTACAGCAATTCTTCATGCAATTTTTCTCCAGGTCGCAAGCCTGTGAATTTTATTTCAATATCTTTATATGGTTCAAATCCTGAAAGCCGGATCATTTTTTCTGCCATATCTGTTATTCTTATTGGATCGCCCATGTCGAAAACGAAAACTTCTCCGCCTTTTCCGAAGTTTCCGGCTTCAAGCACCAGGCGACATGCTTCTGGAATAGTCATGAAGAAACGTATGATTTCGCGGTCTGTTACCGTTACCGGTCCTCCTGCTTTTATCTGGTCATAGAAACGCGGAATTACCGAACCGTTGGATCCTAATACATTACCGAACCGTGTTGTGATTATGCGGGTTGTTGGCGCATTGGGCGATTGCTGTATAATTTTCCTGTGCAGCGATTGAACATACATTTCGGCAATTCGTTTAGTAGCGCCCATTATATTGCTTGGATTGACAGCCTTGTCTGTTGAAACCATTACAAAAGTTTCGGATTTATAAAGTACAGCCAAATCTATAATATTACGGCTGCCAAGCACGTTTGTCAGAACAGCTTCGCACGGATGTTTTTCCATCAGTGGAACATGCTTGTAGGCGGCAGCATGATAGATGTACTGCGGTTTGTATTCATCGAACACGCATTTCATCTGGTTATAGTTTTTCACGTCTGCAATGACCTGAACAAATGGCATATTAGGATATTTATCTTCCAGTTCCAATCCTAAATTGTGCAGCGGACTTTCTGCTACATCGCAGATTATCAGTAAATTCAATTTAAATCGACTTATTTGCCTTACAATCTCGCTGCCTATAGAGCCTGCTGCTCCTGTGATGAGAACGTTTTTGCCATTCAGATTTTTTCCGATTGAATCAATATCAATATGGATAGGTATCCGACCCAGCAAATCCTCAATCCTGACTTTTTTAATTTTCTTTATGTTTTCAAAGTTTTTCCAGTCCTCTGCTTGCGGCGCCGACAGCAAGTCAATTCTGTTTTTTGCACATATATCTGCAAAAATCTGTTTTTCAGCGCGTTCTATTTCATTTGGAACAATCAGGAAAGCTTTGATATTTTTGAATTTGGAAATATCGTTGAAAAAATCATCCTGAGAATATACGGGATAACTTATAATTTCTTTGCGTTTAGCATTTCTGTCGGACGTAAGGAAACCTGCAATATCATACGGTAAATGTTCATTTGCAGCAATCATTTTTGCAAGACTTATGCTTACCGGTCCCACCCCGTGAATCAGTAATGGAATGTGAGACTGGTTGTCTGATTTCTTGTGATAAGCGCGTATGAAATCAAATAGCAAGCGAACTGACATCCGTGAAAGAAAAATAAAACAAAACGTTAAAATAAAATTAACAAACAGTCCTTCTTTGGGAAGAATTGAATGTTCATAATAAACAGACAGCAATTTGTTAATAACGACTAATGTGATATTTGCAAAAAATATAGCAAGAAAAATACGAAGCGCATCTTTGAATGTGGAATATCGTAACAGATTTAGATACGTCTTGAATATGAAAAAGAAAAATACGGTTACTGCTAAACATATTGACATTTTTATGAAAAATATGTGAAGCATTATGTCAGCATTGATAAGCTTAAAACAAAGCCAGTAAGAAATACTGAAAGCGAGGGCGGTAATTAGTACATCCGTAATCAAAATCACTCTTTGTGGTAGATAGGATATGCCTTTCAAAACAGAGAAGATTTTTGTAGTAATTTGATAAATATGCCTCATGAAAAACTGTTTATATTGAATTATGACCACAAAGTTAGGGATAAAATTGTTAATGCAAAATTTTCAATTGAATAATTGATGTTTTTTAATATTTAGAGTGTTTTGGGGGGGGCCGGCCCCCCGCCGCCCGCCAACGATGTCTTGTTGGATTTGTGTTGTGTGTTTTTTGTATGAAAAATAGTATAGTTTATTTTTTTTAATA
>JAIRPX010000099.1 GCA_031256775.1 Dysgonamonadaceae bacterium | reverse complement strand
ACACATCAAAGGGCGGGAAGCTGCAATGTGGGTTAATTTTTATTCATTTCATGCTTATGAATTAATTTGCTGTTAAAAAAGATGTCGCAGCTACGCTGCTCAGGGAAAGGTCTGTGTTTCCCAACCGTGCGCTTACGCACACGGCTACAAAGATGTTGCAGCTACGCTGCTTTTGTTCAGCACGGCTTACCAAGCTGAGTATAGCTAACGCTCGCAATGATAATATACGCTTTGCGCGAAGGTTGCGTCAGCCTAATTCATAATTCATAATTCATAATTCATAATTCATAATTCATAATTTCTAATTCCTAAATTGGCAAATACGTTTTTTTGCATTTCCAAGCAAAATTTGACACAATATGCTTGCGATTGTTGATTTTTTTTGTATTCGCACGTGATGATAATATTTTTTTTTGCATAAACAATAAAAATATTTGTGTATTTCTTGTTTATTTAAAAAGAATGATTACATTTGCCGTCGAATTTCATAAACAAATAAAAAATAAAACAAATGAAATCACAAAGAACATTCTTCATGTGTTTATTTATTGTTTCTCTCCTGTGGACGCCCTTATTTTCCCAGGAAAAGGTAACAGAAACACAGTATTTCAAGAACAATCCCGATTTGGGCGGGGATGTTGTCATTAACATGTCAACAAAAGAAGTGAAAGGAGACAAATCTTTCACGACTTTTGAAATTGAGGCTAAAGCTGGCGGAAGCTATGCTTTATGTTTATGGGTGTCGCCGGTAATGTATCCCGATGGAAATTACTCAACTTACGATGTGCTTGTGAATGGGACAAAGACGTCGGAACAGATTAAATTTACAAAAGGAAACTGGCAAACAGTTACTGTGTCGGAAAAAGTGAATCTGCAAAAAGGAATTAATATAATTTCCTTTTCCACAGGGAAAGAAGAAATTCCTGCAATAGAATTCATTCGTTTGTCAACAGATGCCGACAAGGCAAAAATATCATCGAAAAAATATGATGATTATTTAGCAATGGCTATAGAAAATTCTTTAAATCCGGAAAATAAAGGAACGCAAACAGGCGACACTTTAAAGTCTTCTTCTCAATTACGAGCAGATAACGCGAAGAATTATTTGTATCTTGGAACCAGTAGTTTCTCTTACTCTTATTATCGTATCCATTCTTTTACTGCCAATCAGGTAGTTTCTGTAAATGCATACACGCCCGCTTCTGATGAGCTTATTATTGAAATATTCAGTTCGTCAAATCCTGAAACATACTCGTGGGCGACTCCGATTCATACTAATCCAAGTATAAGTGTAACTATACCTGTTTCGGGTACTTATTATGTTAGGGTAAGACCATACCGGAATTATAACTCAACTGTTGCAACTGTAATTACTAATGGAGGTGTTGAAACAAATGTTCCAGTATTTGCAGTTGGACTTAGAGCTATACAGAGTACGGCAACAGTTTACAATACTTTTACCGTTCTTTCGTCAGGAGATCCGCGAATGTGGATAACGGAATATGCCTCTCCTGAAAAAACAACACATTACAATGACGATTATGGTTCGCATGGCGGCAATTTCAATTGGGGAGTTAATTCCAGAATCAAAAAACAGTTTCCAAGACAGGTGGATGCGATATTGCTGTCAAGTTACAGTACAAATAATCCGACAGGAGTATGTGAAGTATATGCTAAATGTCAAAACAGTACTATAACATCCAGCTTTCCGAATTTGACAGCCGACGATGCAATTCAATCGGCACCTGCATCAACTACTTACAACTGCATTAGCTGGTCTGGTGGTATAACTGAATATTGGGAGTGGCCACCTTACGATGCATCTGATTACTATGTAGAAGGAAAACCATTAGCTTCTTTTGATTTGTTTTATATATCCGAAAGATATCCTGGATGCGGAATTTATGTCAGGGGTGGAGCAACGTCTGCTAACAGTGCAGTTGATTTGTGGGCTACAGTAACTTCAGGCAATTACAATTATACCCATGCATCCATAAAAAAGGGAGCGGATGAAAATTCTCATGGATACGACTGGGAAAGCAAGCCTGGCAGTTTAATGAGAACATTTCATCCAAGAACGGCTCTCTCAGGAACTTATGGAAATATTGTAGAATATTACAGAAATGTTGGAACATGGGCAACCTATTCTTTGGCAGAGGCAATTGCAGACGGTAGTGCCGTTCTGGAAAATGTTCGATTTGATGATGTGGAAATGTCTATTATAAATAGCGATATTGAAAAACTGTCATCAGATGATATCAATACTTTTCAAACCTTGTTTACAGAATGGTATTCAACTTTGGAATCTATCCCATTCAGTGATCCCAATTCATTCAAAAATTCTCAATACAACGTTTTGTTAAAGTTTTGTCAGTCAAAACAGGAAATAATAGCTCTTGTATATGATAAATTAAATAGCGGGGAACAGTTTGCCATGCTATTGGTTGAAGATTTGACTCTAACTGATAATAAGCGAAATAAATCTATATTGGAATCGGTTAAAGATTCAAATAAACAAATGAAAATTACGAATGACGGTGCAACTATTGTAAGAAGTCCTTATTCCAATATGGTTAAATATGTAAAGGCGCTTTTAGCAGAAAGGGCAGATAAACTTCGTTCTGCAAATGGCGCAACAGGATTAGATGATATTCGCTATAGCAACGAAGATATATTTAGCGTTGCGAATAATGGCGACGGGATTTCTATAAGTTTCAGATTATCTGAAAATGCTAAAGTTTCCGTTTCGGTAGTCAATCTTCGTGGAGAAGAAATTGCTTCTTTATTAAAGGACAGGCAGTTATCATTGGGCGAATATAACTATTCCACCAATTTAACGAGCGGCGTTTATCTTGTAAAATACGTTGTGAACGGTAATGTAAATGTTAAAAAAATTATATTAAAATGAAAACGATTATTTTTTCTTGGAAAGAGTTTATTTTATGTTTCTTTATGATGATTTTGCCAATTATTGCTTCTTCTCAATCTGGAGACTGGACAAGTTATGACGGCAAAGAAATGATATCCTCAATACTGAAAGACGGCAAAAATCTTTGGATAGCAGCCAATTCGGGTCTTTTGCAGCTGAATACAGAAACGGAAGCGGTAACTGCCCATGAGTTGAGCGTTTCCGATTTGCCCCGTCTTCGGAATCTTGCAAAGGATAGTGAAGGAAACCTGTGGGTAACCACGCAGAGGGATGGCGTTGTTAAATACGACGGTAAAAAAATAGTGACGCAATATAAGGAATCCAATTCAGGACTTTCCAATAATCAGTATTGCAATGCTATTGTTATTGATGCAAACAATAATAAATGGATTGGCACTTTGTGCTATCTTAACATGTTTGATGGAAAATCGTGGCAGGCATGGACAACGCCCCAAAGCATGATTGCCGCCTATTGGTTTGTTAGCGATTTGAAATTCGACAGCAATGGCGATTTGTGGATGGCAGGCAGCGCTCCAGAATGGAATTTTGCAAAATTCACCGACGGAGAAATTCAGCCTTTTCCTGAAATAACAAAGTCTGTTAAAACTATCTTAATCGACAAAGACAATAACAAATGGCTGGCAAGTATGCAGGGACTTGTTAAGTACGACGGCAAAGAGTTTGTTACCTGGAACACTGAAAACTCCGTTCTTCCTGCCAACGATATTTATGACATAAAACAGGATGCATCGGGCAATATGTGGCTGGCATGTAGCAAATATTTGGTTCAATTTGACGGACGTGAATTTACAGTCTATCCAAGTCCGTTAGACAGTAATAATGGTAAGAACTTTATTTATTGTTTGGAATTAGATGATAGCGGTAATATATGGTTAGGCTCCAAATTGAGCGGACTGTTTAAGTTCACTCCGTCGCAGGGAATTTTTCAGCATATTTTGGACAGTCCCACCGCCATTAGCGCTGTTTTAGACGAAGATAACAGTTTTGCTGTCCGCAACGTAAATTCAAAACTGCTGGTTGATATTCTGCTAACCGACGCCGCCAGCGTTTCGCTTTCAGTATTGGATTTGCAGGGAAGAGAAGTTGCTACATTGTTGAAAAACAGTTATTTAAGTAAGGGAAGTCATCAGTACTCTGCCAATTTAACGAGTGGCGTTTATCTTGTCAGATATATTGCTGATAATAAATCAACTGCCAAAAAGATTATAATTAAATAATCTGAGAATTAATAATTCCTAATTCGCTGGTGCTGGTTTTGCAACCCGTACAGAAAAGTAGAGAAGCGATTAATCGCTTCTCTACAAAGCTTGATAGGGTATTCATATCAATAGAAAAGCCAATTATACTTTTTAATTCCGTGCATCGTCATTGCGAGCGTTAGCGAAGCAATCCAGAAAGTAGTTATCAGTTTTCAGTTTTTAGTTTTCAGTTTTTTAGTACTGGATTGCTTCGCCTTCGCAATGACGATGCATAAAACCAGAATTAGTTATCAGTTTTTAGTTATCAGTTTTTAGTTTTTTACTGGATTGCTTCAGGCTTCGCCTTCGCAATGACGTTGCACAAAATCATGCCGTGCAGAGTATAGTTTTCAGTTTTTTACTGGATCATCTGCAAAACCTTGTGTTTTGCGAAAAGGCGCGTAGCGCCAGTATCTTTGTAGCCGTGTGCGTAAGCGCACGGTAAAGATGTACGGAATTTAGACATAGCGGCGTAGCTGCGATACCTTAATTTTTATTCATTTCATGTTAAATATGTCGCAGCTACGCTGCTCAGGGAAAGGTGTGTGTTCCAACCGTGCGCGTAAGCGCACGGCTACAAAGATGTTGCAGCTACGCTGCTTTTGTTCAGCACGGCTTACCAAGCTGAGTATAACTAACGCTCGCAATGATAATATAAGCTTTGCGCGAAGGTTGCGCCAGCCTAATTCATAATTCATAATTCATAATTCAAATCGTGTCTTTTTCCCCGTTGTATTGCGATCGTTAGCGGAAGCAATTACATCTTCACAATTTTTGCCGTCTTATTGCCTACAGCCAGCAGATAAACGCCTTTTGCATAATGCGTCATATCTATTTTAGTTTCATCGCCAGCCGACCGTAAGGAGACTACTACGCTTCCCAGATTTGAAACGAGCATAATCCTGTCGCCTTTTGTTGAATTTGATATGGTCAAAATATCTTTTACCGGATTGGGCGACAGCGCAATATTTTGCGTAGCGACTTTGTCTATTGATTGGTATGGACTGCCAAGATATTGATAATCAAGATAATTTAGACGCTTTTGAATCCATGTTGAAAGAAAATTCCGTTCATCGGCAAAATTATTCCATTTGTTTTGCTCGCGCGTGGCGGCGCCGCTTTTCTCAAACTGTTCATAATAGCGTTCAAAGCGTTTCAACAGGTTTTCAAATGAAAAATAATTGCCGCGCAATTCACGGTAACGATTTTTCAGGCGATTATTGTAGTCGTTGTAATTCAGACTTTTCAGTCGAAGGAAAAGGTTGTTTTGCGCATGTTCGTAAGTAGCAATGAAATTGTCGAAATTCTGATTTGCTCCGGTTATTCCGGACGAGCCGTCCCAGCGTCGTCCCCATGTGCCGTCGCAGTCCCATGGAGAAATTGTTATCATTGGGGATTTCTTTTGGTTATATACCGAAATATAGGTGTTTTTTCCGTGATTATCGGAGGCAAGCATCAATTCAATAAACAGATAATAATCCATAAAAACCGGCAAATCGAAATAATCGGCAACTTTTGATTTAAAATTGTCGTTGCTTGTGCGATGCGACGAAATGGTGATAGCATCTACCAGCGGTTTCCAGTCAATGGGTTCTCCATCGCCCAGATCGGGATATTTTACTTCAAATCCGCTCCATGTTTCGGAGTTGTTATTGAATGAAGTTGGCATTGAGGAATTGCCGCCAAAAGTGCCGCTATCCCAAGTTTTACCCTTATACAATCCTCCGCGCTGCGTAATGCCCTGTGGATTGTCCGATGTTTCAAACTTCTTCAATTTCAGCTGTTTGCGATCTATTTTTTCGGTCATGCAGTAAAGTCCGCCGTATGCGTCGTTGATAAACACTTCCACAAAGCGCCCTCTTGTGCCGTTTATGAGTTCAGGTTCGGATTCGTAGAAATACGGTTTTACGGCAAAATCATTCCACAAATCGGTTGAAACACGGTTTCGCATACGGGAAGGATCGATATACATAGCGTCCAGAATCCAGTTGTTGTCGTTGCGCAATCCAAAAAACGAGCGATCCATAGCCGTTTCACCGTCAGGTTCTTTAAGTTTCACAGCAAATGATTTTTTAGGCATATATGCTGCAGTTGCTCCCCGTATTTTTATCTTCATATATACAACTTCCGCCGAATCAGTAGTTTCCGGTTCTGTTACCGACAGTTTTGACAGATTATATACCGAAGATATATTCGATTCAGTATAAATCTGTACCAGCGGAAGACAAGTAAAATAAATATTTCCTGAAGCTATTGCGGTAGAACCATTCCTGATTTCTATCGAATGTTTATCCGACGCCGATACGAAACCGAAATTAAAATCTGCATTGTCAGTAACCTGTTTATTATCAATGAAAAGAGTATGACTGCCATTTTTTAATTTAAAATTTACAGTTTGGGTTACGTTGCCGTCAATTTGCGTTTCGGGTATTGTAATGTAAAATTCTTTTTTTGAAGCATCTACAACAGGCGTTTTAGAATTAAACTGGAGACGGTCGGCATAATTTGCAAAAGCTCCCAGCGTTTTTCCGATTCCATATAAAAGAGGCTTGTCGGCTGAATCGTCGATTACAGGATTTCCATCCCAGTCATAAAAAATAAAGCATTGATTATCAGTGCCTGTTCCATTATAAACGCCTACCGGATAGAATGAATCATATTGGCTTGCCCGCTTATCCCACACTTTATTGCTATTTACAGTTGAGCGGATGATATAAAAGGACAAATTGCCCGATTTTTTCAATTCGAGGGAGAATAATGTTGACTTGTCGGTAGCCAGAGCATCAGTTAAAACCAATGCCGTACGCTCGGATGTACTTGCAACATTATGACGAATATACTTTAATGAAGAAGCGTTTCTGAAAGAAAACAGTCCATTTTCTTCTTCGTTTATCATCCAGTAGTCGGTTTCTGAAGCCGATTCCGAATCCCTTTCAGGATAATACACTAATGGATATGAATTGTTTCCAACGCTAACTGTTCCTGACGCTCCGGCAGACAATGTAGCTATCAAATATTTACTTTTTGTCAGAATTGGTTTTGCCGAAATAATGTTGCCCGACAAAACAACATACAGTAGAATTAATAAATATTTTCTCACAACTGATGACAAAAATGTCCTTTTTATATTTATATTCATGTCAAAAATATTAATACGGCAAAGTTAAACTATTTTTTTGTTAAATGCAAACATACCTTTCCTTGAGTGGCGTAGCTGCGACATTTTTTTTAATAGCAAATTAATTCACAAATAACAAATGAATAAAAATTAAGTTATGCAGCTATGCAGTTTTTAGTTATCAGTTTTCAGTTTTTTACTGGATTGCTTCAGGCTTCGCCTTCGCAATGACGATGCATAAAATCATATCGTGCAGAATATATTATCAAATGCAAATATTAAAAACAGCGATAAAAACCGAAATTTTACCGCTGTTTTTTCTTTGTCTTTTATTTATTGATTATCCTCCTTATTCTTTCATAATCTTGCTGACCGTTACTCCCCAGCCTCTATAAACTTTGAGCAGATAAACCCCTTTAAGCAAAGACGATACGGATATTTTTTCATTGAAATTGTCTTCCGACATCAGCAAAAAGCCTGATAATGTGTAGATTTCAACTTTCTGTATCGGCAAATCGGATTTTATGAAAAGTTCATCTTTGGCGGGGACAGGGAAGATTTCCAGGCGTCCGGAAATTTCATTTTTAATCTTTGTTGCATCTTCAACCGTCAATTTTCCATTGACAAGCGTGTAGATATAATTCTTATCACTACCACCCGAAAGCATTATGACGTAATCTCCAACGGGCGAATTTTCGTTTGCCGGACAGGAGGCTGTAGGCAACAAATCAAGCATTCCCTCGTGTTCGCCGTTTTTGAAACCCGAATACGACATCGTGAATTGTGGATTTGCTTCGCCAAAATTGCGGACGACATCATTTGCCGTGATGGTGAGCGGAGCTTTGGATACCGTCACGGTTGTGACGGCGTCAGGTGCAGGCAAATAGTTGATGTTGCCGCTTTGTGAGGCGGTAAGGGCAAAAGTGCCTGTTCCGACGATATGTGCCATGTTGTTGGCGACGGCAAGTTTTGAGGGATCGGAAGATACGATATTTAGAGGCAGTCCCGAACTTGTTTGCGCTATTGTAAATGGTGCGTCGCCGTATTTTTTGATGAAAATATCACTGACAAAAGTGATTGTTTGCGGCGCTTTATCAATAGTCAACGTGCCGTTTTGATAAATGAAATCGTAATTGTTATCGCTTGCACCACTGGCTGTTATCAGATATGTGCCAACATTACTTGCCTGCGTTGCCGAAGTTGAAACTGACGGTAATTTATCAATTACGCTTTGCGTTTCATTGTTTTTGAATCCTGAAATTGAATATGTCAAATTTGGGTTTGCTTCGCCGTATTTGCGGGATTTGCTTTGGGCAGTAACTGTTAAACTGGCTTTTGTGATACTCAAATTTCCGTTTTGATAACTGAAATCGTAGTTGTTATCGCTTGCACCCGAAACAGTAATTGCATAAGTTCCGACATTGCTTGTTTGCGTTGACGAAGTTGAGACTGACGGTAATTTATCAATAACGCTTTGCGTTTCACTGTTTTTGAATCCTGAAATTGAGTATGTCAAATTTGGATTTGCTTCGCCGTAAGTTCGGGATTTGTTTTCGGCGGTTACGGTCAATGGAGCTTTTGTGATAATCAAACGTCCGTTTTGATAACTGAAATCGTAGTTGTTATCGCTTGCACCCGAAACAGTAATTGCGTAAGTTCCGACATTGCTTGTTTGCGTAGCATCGGTAGCAATATTCGGTGAAACATCAATAACCGATTGTGTTTCATTGTTTTTGAATCCGAAAATTAAGTAAGTCAAATTTGGATTAGCTTCGCCGTAAGTGCGGGATTTGCTTTGGGCAGTAACTGTTAAACTGGCTTTTTCGATTGTCAAATTTCCGTTTTGATAACTGAAATCGTAGTTGTTATCGCTTGCACCGCTTACCGTTATCGGATAATTGCCCACATTGCTTGTTTGCGTTGCCGAAGTTGAAACTGACGGTAATTTATCAATCACGCTTTGCGTTTCACTGTTTTTGAATCCTGAAATTGAGTATGTCAAATTTGGATTGGCTTCGCCGTATTCGCGGGTTTTATTGCCGGCAGTAACTGTCAAAGCGGCTTTTGTGATACTCAAATTTCCGTTTTGATAGCTGAAATCGTAATTATTATCGCTTGCGCCGCTGGCAGTTATTGCATAATTACCCACATTGCTTGTTTGTGTTGCCAAAGTTGAAACTGACGGTAAATTATTAATCACGCTTTGTGTTTCATTGTTTTTGAAGCCGGAAATTGAGTACGTTAAATTTGGATTTACTTCGCCGTATTCGCGGGATTTGTTTTCGGCTGTTACGATTAAACCGGCTTTTGTGATATTTAAATTTCC
>JAIRPX010000087.1 GCA_031256775.1 Dysgonamonadaceae bacterium | reverse complement strand
GCACAAAATTAAACCGCATAAAGTATAGTTTGTAAAAGATTGTATTTAAAATTACGACACAAAGATACAGATATAATTTTTATATACAATATAATTTTTATGTGAATTTTATGTGCTGTGAAAACATAAAAATATTACGGTATCAATTATTCAATTATTGATTTATACAATTATTTGCTGCTTTTATCGTTATTATTGCGGATGAAAAAAACGCTTTATATATTAATTACTGTTTTTTCCGCCCATTTTTCCCTGTTTGCTCAGTTTGATACGCAGTTGAGCAACTATTGGGCGGCAAATAATTATTATAATCCTGGATTTAACGGACAAACCGGCAATCTGGAGCTTATGGCTCTTAGTCGTATGCAATGGCTTGGTATTCAGGGTGCTCCACGCACTGTGATTGTTATGGCTGAAATGCCATACAGTTTTTTTGGACGCGAACATGGAGTTGGCGCAAGCATGTATAACGAGAGTATAGGACTTTTCAGTTCCAGCGTTATTTCAGGGCAATATACCTACAAAACACGCTTGTTTAAGGGCAATTTTGGAATAGGTATTCAGGTCGGCTATATTAATGAAACTTTCGACGGCAGCAAAGTAGAAATACCAAAAGAAAACGATTTTTTTGATCCTAACGACGAAGCAAATCCAGGCTCACAGGTTACAGGAACTTCTATAGACGCAGGGCTGGGAATTTATTTTTCTAAGAAAAATTTTTATGCAGGCTTGTCTGTCACGCATTTGCTGTCGCCAAAACTGGAATTGAACAGCGACTATGTGCTGGAAATCCCGCGCACATATTATTTAACTGCCGGATACAATATACAGTTGAACAATCCGTTATTAGAATTGCGACCCTCTATTCTGGTTAAGACTGTTGAATTAAGTTCGTTTTATGTGCAGGGAGATTCGCTCCTTGTGCCTGTGGAAAAAGGAAACATGATAAAAGGTTTACTGGCTCAGACTCAGGTAGATATATCGCTTCGAATGATTTATAATAAAACCTTTTGGGGAGGCGTTTCCTGGCGGAAAAATGATGCGGTTGTGATTATGCTGGGAGGAAAATTCAAGATGATTGAAGCAGGTTATTCTTACGACTATCCTGTTTCCAGGATAATAAAAGGAACATGGGGCAGTCACGAAATATTTTTGAAATACGTGGTTGATTTAAGTAAAAAGAAATCAGTAAAAAAATATAAAAGCGTTCGAATATTATAATAAAAAAAGAAAAATGAAAGATATGCAAAACATGGGAGAAACTGTAAGAAAAAAGAAAATCAAAAGGATGAAAAAAACTTTTTTGTTTCTTTATTCTTTTTTGTTTCTTTCATTATTTTACTCTTCTTGCGGGAAATCATTTTCCGGCGATGGAGGCGAACTTACCGGCGTCAGCGCGCCTGGGTGGACAGAGCCTAATCCTTATGGTATGGTGCTGATAAAACGCGGAGCTTTTAGTATGGGACATGCCGACAATGATTCGTTGTGGGGAACTGTTCGCGATGCAAAAGGCATTTCTCTGGAATCTTTCTGGATGGACGAAACAGAAATTACTAACGCCAAATATCGACAGTTCCTTTACTGGGTAAGAGATTCTATCATCAGGGAACGTCTGTTCGACCCCAACTATGGCGGTAATGATCTGTTTAAAATAACGGAAGACAGAGAAGGCAATCCGATTGACCAGCCATATCTGAACTGGCGACGACCTATCCCTTCCGATAAACGGGCTAATGAAGACGAACTCAAAGCAATAAAAAGCGTTAACTGGACTAATCCAATTACGGGGGAAGTGAAATTAGATCCGGAACAGATGGTTTACCGGTATTCAATCTTCGACGCCACAGGATATGCCTTGCGACGCAACCGCCTGAAACCGTCCGACAGAGTTAGAAATACGGACATAACGGTTAATCCCGACGAAGTTGTGATGATTTCCAAAGATACGGCATATATAAACGAAGACGGTCAGATTATCAGCGAAACCATTACCCGTCCGCTAAGTTCCATTTTTGATTTCCTGAATACTTATATTATAAATATTTATCCCGACGAAACAGTATGGATAAACGACTTCAACAATGCTTACAACGAACCGTATATGCGCCTGTATTTCAATCATCCCGGTTATAACGACTATCCTGTAGTGGGAATTTCGTGGGAACAGGCTAATGCTTTCTGCCACTGGCGCACAGAATATCTGAAAAGATCTCTGGATAATGTCAATCGTAACACGATAGAACCCTACCGTTTGCCGACAGAAGCGGAATTTGAATATGCAGCCAGAAGCGGAAAATCCGAAAATATATACCCTTGGAGACAAAACGGTACCAAAGGCGATAAAGACTGTTTTCTTGGCAATTTCAAACCTGGCGAAGGCAATTACACAGAAGACGGTCATTTAGTTCCAGCGCGTGTAGCATCTTATTCTCCAAACGAATTTGGATTGTATGATATGGCTGGGAACGTAGCAGAATGGACTTCTACAAGTTTTCTCGAATCAGGACTGGAAGTTATGAACGATTTGAATCCCGAATATCGCTATCATGCGGCAAAGGAAGATCCTTATGCCCTGAAAAGAAAAGTAGTGAGAGGAGGCTCATGGAAAGACGTCGCTCATTTTATCCGTTCAGACGTCCGCTCGTATGAATATCAAAATGAACAGCGTTCATATATCGGCTTTCGCTGCGTAAGAACTCAAGTGGGATTTTCAAAAGCAAAAGGGAAAAAATAATAATTCAAGTTTTCAGTTTTTAATTATAAAGTCATGGGAATAAAAGGAAAAACAAAAAATATAATAGAAAAATTTCTTTCAGGCGATAAGGGAAAAAGATTTTTCCAGGTTTTTTACAGTCTGGGCGCAGCCGTAGTTATTATTGGAGCGTTAGCTAAATTGACGCACTGGCCTCATAATCTGGGGAATATCCTGTTGACAGTAGGATTGCTTACCGAATTTTTAGTGTTTCTACTCTCAGCATTCGATCATCCTACAAAAGAATATCAATGGGGACGGGTTTTTCCTGTCCTTGACGACGAAGCAGAAAACCGTCCTGATTTCAATAATTTACAGGCTGGCGGAATGATTATGGGCGGCATAAATGCAAGCGCAACTGCACCAAAATGGGAAGGCTCTGCTGTTGGCGGTAGCGGCACAGCTGTTGGCGGAGGTGGCACAATCATCATTGGCGGCGGAAATTCAGGCGGATTTGGCAATGGCGGCTCATCTTCTCGCGGTAATGACGATACGCCGGAAAGCGCCGTAGCTGCCGTAGAAAAAATGTCAACAGGACAGATACGTCAGTCTTTCGGAATATCCAATGCCGTTGATATATCGGAAGAAGACACTAATGCCTTAACAGCCAGCATCAAAAAAATGGCGGCGGCAGCCGATCAGCTGTCGAAAATGGCTGAAATGACCGATGCTACACAACAATATCTGGATCAGCTGTCTGGAATGTCGGAAAATATGGAGCGGTTCAGTACCGTAACCAACAGTCTGACAGAAGTATCTGATGTACTGTTAAATTCCTATAAAAGCATTACCGACAATTCAGACGGAATAAATCAGTCTTCGCGCGGTTATGTACATCAAATGGAATCGCTTAACCGCAACATACAGGGATTGAATACAATATACGAAATCCAGCTGAAAAGTATCAGTTCGCAAATCGATGCCATAGAACGGATTAATGCCGGTTTAATGCGAATAAAGGATTTATACGAAGGCTCAATAGTTGACAGCTCTGTATTCCGCAGTGAAACGGAAAAAATGGCTCAGCAACTGCACGCTCTTAACGGCGTTTACAGCCGTCTGTTGAACGCAATGACTGTGAACATGTATGGAAATCCTGTGCATGGAACGCGATTCACTGCGAATGATGATAATTATGGAGATAAAAGATAATACACATTATGGCGTCAAATGATCCCAATTCTCCAAGACAGAAGATGATAAACCTGATGTATCTGGTTTTCATCGCCATGCTTGCCCTGAACGTTTCGTCCGAAGTGTTGGAAGGTTTTGAGCTGGTAGAGGAAAGTTTACTTCGTTCGGTAAAAGCCTCAACACAGCATAACGACCGCATTTTCGACAATCTGGAAAGTTATCATGATTCCAATCCGGAAAAAACAAAAGAATGGTATGAAAAAGGATTGCAGGTGAAAATGAGAACAGATTCGCTGTTCAATTACACGCAAGACCTCAAAACCAGAATAGTACGCAAGTCTGACGGAAAAAACGGAAATCCGGAACATTTAAAACATCCCGACGACTTGAATGCCGCTTACGAAGTCATGTTTGAACATGGAAAAAACGACGGAGCAAAATTAAAATCCGAAATAGATAACTATCGCGAGTTTATAACATCGCTTGTATCAGATACTTCTATTCAAAGTATAATAAGCAAGAATTTGAGTACGGAAACATCGGCAAAAGCAAAAGAAAACAAACAGTCGTGGGAAGAGTCCCTTTTCTGGCAAATGCCTGTTGCTGCATCAATTACACTATTGACGAAATTGCAGAACGATATTCGTTACGCAGAAGGAGAAGTACTGGGCGATCTGTTGAAAAACGTTGACGTACTGGATTATCGCGTAAACAAAATAGAAGCCTCCGTTATTCCCGAATCGCAAATTGTGATGCAGGGAACATCATACAAGGCAAATATTGTGCTTTCCGCCCAAGATTCAACGCAACGTCCTAAAATATTCATTAACGGTAAATTCTTGCCGGAAGAAGCTAACGGTTTATTTGTAGCGGGAACTTCATCTACCGGAACTTTTCCTGTTGAGGGATATATTGAAATACCGCGTAGCGACGGCTCAGTTTTGCGTCGGGATTTTTCATCACAGTATTTTGTAACGCAACCCAGCGCAACTATTGCCCCAATTATGATGAATGTCCTTTATGCAGGCATAGATAACGACATCAGTATTGCCGCTTCGGGAATTGTAAGCCAGAATATTACAGCTACAATTACTAATGGCACGCTGTTGCGTAAAAACAATGACGTTTGGGTAGCAAAACCAAGTAAGGTTAGCGCAGAGGATTTTATAACTGTCCATGCTAAAATGAACGACGGAAGAACCGTTGAAATGGGGAAAAAATCGTTTCGCGTCAGGGCTTTACCTGATCCTAAAATTTACCTGCCGCTTACCGATCCCAACGGCAATCCGCTTAAATACGAAGGAGGAGGAATATCAAGAGCTACCTTAATTGGCATTGACGGCGTAAAAGCAGCTATTGACGATGGAATACTTAATACCCCGTTCTCAGTATTGAAGTTTGAACTTGTATCCACTGACGGACTGGGATTGACAGTTACGGAAATCTCAGACGGAGCGCGTTTCTCCGAACGCCAGAAAACTGCAATACGCGATTTTGCTCGCGGAAAAAGAGCCTACATAAGAGGCGTTTATGTTAAAGGACCGGACGGAACAGAACGAACTTTAAAATCGGCTTTGGAAATAATAATAAATTAAAAAACAGATTGACAGTAAATATTTTAACTTCAAAACAAGTAACATGCTTTATGAAGATTTTGTATAATATAAGTTTATTTTTTCTACTTTTTGCGTTTGCACAGGAAGGTTTTTCACAGGAGCCGCCACAACGCAGAACCCGGCAACGTCCTTCGGAAACAGTTTCCGAAAACACGCCGACATTGACCGAACGGGCTAAAATAAAAAATGAAGAAGAATCGAAAGCTCCCGCCCATATTGTCTGGCTGCGAGAAGTTTATCGGGATATTAACCTGGAAAAGGAAAACAATGCCGCGCTTCTTTATCCTGCCCAGCCTATCGGAAACAGGGTAAATTTGTTCACATTGATATTCCGTTTAGTAGCTGACGGGAAAGTGCCAGCCTATAACTACATGGGCGAAAGAGAAGTTTTTACAGATGATCATAAAATTAATTTTGAGGAGGTTCTAAAAAAATATGGAATAATATATACTGCTCAGGGAACCGGCGATAACGTAAAATACACTGTTGAAGACAGAGACATTCCAGGCGCGGAAGTAACGATTTATATGATAAAGGAAGGCTGGTATTTTGATGCGGCAACCGGAAATTTTAAATCGCAAATCATTGCTCTTTGTCCGCTTTTAATCAGGGAAGATTACGAACTGGGTGGAACAACAAAAAATCCTTTATTTTGGGTTCTCTATGAAAACCTGCGCCCGTACCTTTCCCGCGAACTGATTATGACTTCAAACTACAACAACGCTTTGAGCTATACGATGGACGATTATTTTACTAAAAAAATGTACTCCGGCGAAATAGTAAAAGCTACAAATTTGATGAATAAAAGTCTTGCGCAACAGGTAGGAAACGATCCCGAAATGCTTAAAAAAGCTCAGGACAGCATTGAAACCCAGCTGAAAAATTTCAATAAAAATTTGTGGGTACATAGCGATACGATTCCTGTTGTCAATGAAGACGATGCGAAAAACAAAAGCAAGGAAAAGAGCAGTAAAAAAACTTCCGACAGAGGCGCACAGGCAAAAAAAGACGAAAAGCCTAAAACTTCCAGTTCGTCAGGATCATCATCGAAATCTTCGTCGCCAACACGAAGCGTCAGGAGAAGGTAATGAATCTGTATTTGCAAATATTTTGTACTTTCGCAAAAATAGGCGCATTTACCATTGGCGGGGGATATGCCATGATTCCATTGATACAGAGCGAAGTGGTAGATCGGAAGAAATGGATATCCTCCGGTGAATTTATTGATATGATAGCAATTTCGCAGTCTATTCCTGGAGTGATGGCTGTGAATATTGCCATTTTCACCGGCTATCGCATAAAAAAAAACACAGGTAGCATAATTGCCTCCTTAGGCGTTATTCTCCCGTCGTTTTTAATTATACTGCTGCTTGCAGTTTTTTTCCGTTCATTCCAGGACAATATATATGTGATCAAGATGTTTAAGGCAATCCGTCCTGCCGTTGTTGCACTGATAGCAGTACCAGTTTTTACAACAGCCAAATCGGTTGGAATTAACATTAAAACGGTAATTATTCCTGTTGCCGCCGCATTTTTAATCTGGTACTGGGGCGTTTCCCCTGTTTATATTGTTCTGCTGGCTGCCGCAGGAGGTTTGATATGGAAGAAAGTCTTTAGCGTTAAACGGTAAGCGGTTATTTCCTATGCAATTTTCGCTTGATTTTGCATGTATTCAAGTCATATTCTTGCTGTTACAGCATAAGTAATCAGAATGTGTGCAGCATAATATGTGGGCGTCATCAGATGATCGTATAGCCATTTACCTTCGTTCAGAAATTCGTAAACAGCAATCAGTGTGTCGGAAAAGACTATACAGGCTATTCCCGCAAAAAAGAGCCAACGAGCAAACATTGTTGACAGCCGAAGTCCCTGCGCAGCAGCCAGCGAAACGCAGGAAATTAACATATATGCCAGTACTGCCATCTGCAAAACAGAATCAGAAATGGCAGGCATAAGTCTGAATATGAAGAACGGCAGGTAACCGGCGAGCAGTATAAACAATAAAAGCAACCGGATATTCCCATTTTTAAGACAGAAAGCTAAATAGCAAATATGCGCAATGAAAAACAGGGCAATACCATACACGAATCTCATGTCGTCGTCGTTGCGATGTTTCAGAAACCAGTCGCCGACAATTGAAAAAGCCAGCGCAGCAACAAGTAACCACCGGCTGCGATCCACGTCCTTATTTGCAAAACAACCAATCAATAAGCCGCACACAACGGGTATGGCAACATGCAAAAAATATCTATATCCCGTCAACGCAAATATGGCGCAAACGATAGGAATCAAAATCAATCCGTTTAATAGTAATTTTGGGGTTTTCATTCTTGAAAATTATTTATAACTTTATGTTGTTTAATTATGTGCATCGTCATTGTGAAGGCGAAGCCACCCAGCTTAATTCCTAATTATAAACGAGCATATTCGCGAATTATTATATTGTATTGCAGCCTATTCCTTCCAATACTGTTTTGCTACAAATACAATAAACCAATTCTTTCAGCGTTAATTATATACTTTACGCGATTTAATTTTGTGCAACATCGTTGCTAACATTAGCGAAGTAATGACATTACACAAAACTATACCGTGCAGAGTATAATATAAACTCCTGATTTTAAAACATTAAAATAATATGCAAATTAGCTTAAAAAAAATAGATTCTCCTATTGGTATTTTGAATATAGCTGCCACAGAAGACGGAATTTGCTGGTTGGATTTCGCAGATAAACCTACAGCAGAGAAACGCCTTAATTCTTTTGTGAAAAAACTTAATGGCGTGGTGACAAATAATAACAATCTGCATATCAATGAATTGGAAATACAGCTGAAAGAATATTTTGAAGGAAAAAGAAAACAGTTTACTGTGAAACTTTTCATCGAAGGAACACCGTTTCAAAAAGAAGTATGGGCAGCTTTGCAGTCTATTCCTTATGGCGTAACCAGGTCATACAAAGAACAATCGACAGCAATCAATAAGCCTAAAGCAGTCAGGGCGGTTGCCAATGCCAACGGGATGAATCCAATTTCCATTGTTGTTCCCTGCCATCGCGTAATCGGCTCAAACGGACAACTTACCGGTTATGGCGGAGGACTTTATCGAAAGAAGTTTTTACTGGAATTGGAGAGCAAATAAAAAAATAGTTGCACCATTCAATTATTTTTTGTAATTTTGCGACCGGTTTGCAATTTTTTTAAAATTTAAGGATATGAGAAAATGGCGTGTGGAAGATTCAGTTGAACTATACAACATTCACGGTTGGGGACTGGATTATTTTTCCATTAACGAAAAAGGGCATATTACGGTAACTCCCAAAAAAGACGGCGCGCAAGTCGATTTAAAAGAACTGATGGACGAGTTG
>JAIRPX010000326.1 GCA_031256775.1 Dysgonamonadaceae bacterium | reverse complement strand
AAAAATTCGTACAAAATACCGGTGAGCGGAACCATAATTTCGGGATAAACTTTTTTGCCTTGCGCTTTTAATTCCAGAGCGGCTTCCAAAATGGCGCGGGTTTGCATTTCTGTAATTTCAGGATACAAATTTCCAAGACGCGCTCCGCGAAGTCCAAGCATCGGGTTTTGTTCCAATAAGCCTTCTACGCGGCTGTGGATTTCGGCATAAGGAACGCCCATGACTTTAGCCATTTCTTCCTGTCCTTTTTCATCGTGGGGAACAAATTCGTGCAAAGGCGGGTCTAACAAGCGGACGGTTACGGGCAAACTTTCCATTGCTTCGAAAATACCGACAAAATCGGCGCGTTGCAAAGGTAATAATTTTGCCAAAGCTTTACGTCGTCCGGCTTCGTCTTTTGCGAGAATCATTTCGCGCATGGCAATGATTTTGTCGCCTTCAAAGAACATGTGTTCAGTACGGCAAAGACCGATTCCTTTTGCTCCGAAACTGCGTGCAACGGCGGCGTCGCGCGGTGTATCGGCGTTGGTGCGTACTTTCAGGCGGGCATACTTGTCGGCAAGGTTCATCAAATCGCCGAAATCGCCGCTAAGTTCAGGTTCTTGCGTTTCTATTTTACCTGCGTAAACCAGTCCTGTAGAACCATTCAGTGAAATCCAATCGCCTTCGACCAAAGTTTTGTTTTCTATGGTCATTGTTTTTTTCTTGTAATCTATTTGAATGCCGTTGGCAGCGGAAACGCAGCATTTTCCCATACCGCGTGCAACGACAGCGGCGTGAGAAGTCATACCTCCGCGTGCAGTCATAATTCCTTCAGCAACAGCCATTCCGCGCAAATCTTCGGGAGATGTTTCGATGCGGCAAAGTACTACTTTTTCACCTTTTTTCACCCATTCTTCGGCGTCGTCGGCATGGAAAACGATTTTTCCGGTTGCAGCGCCCGGAGAAGCCGGTAAACCTTTGGTAATCGGTTTTGCGGCAGCTAAAGCTGATTTTTTGAAAACGGGGTGAAGCAATTCGTCTAATTTTTCAGGCTCTTGACGCAATAAAGCTGTTTTTTCGTCAATAGCGCCTTGACGCAACATGTCCATTGCAATTTTTACCATTGCTGCGCCGGTGCGTTTTCCGTTACGGGTTTGCAACAGCCACAATTTATTGTCCTGAATGGTAAATTCAAGGTCTTGCATATCGTGGAAATAGTCTTCCAATTTTTGTTGCGTTTCAATGAGGTGCTTTGCACATTCGGGCATGGATTCTTCCAAAGACGGGAATTTTGCTTTTCTCTCTTCTTCCGAAACGCCTTGCTGGGCAGCCCATCGGCGCGAACCTTCCAGCGTGATTTGTTGCGGGGTGCGGATTCCTGCAACTACGTCTTCGCCTTGCGCGTTAATAAGGTATTCTCCGTTGAAAATATCTTCGCCGGTAGCGGCGTCGCGGGTGAAAGCTACGCCGGTAGCGGAGGTTAATCCCATGTTTCCGAATACCATAGCTTGCACGTTTACGGCTGTTCCCCATTCTTCGGGAATACGGTACATCTGGCGGTAAAGGATAGCGCGTTCGTTCATCCATGAATCGAATACGGCGCAAACGGCGCCCCAAAGCTGTTCCCATGGATTGTTTGGGAAATCTTTGCCTGTTTGAGCTTTTACTGCTGCCTTAAACTTTGTTACTAAGGTTTTTAAGTCGTCAACCGTTAATTCCGTATCTAATTCTACACCTCTGTCTTCCTTCACCTCTTCCATGATTTTTTCGAAAGGGTCGATTTCAGTTTTAGATGTAGGTTTCATACCTAAAACCACATCGCCGTACATTTGCACAAAGCGGCGATAAGAATCCCATGCGAAGCGGGGATTGCCCGATTTTTTGGCGATGCCTTCCACAGCATCGTCGTTCATACCCAAGTTCAAAACAGTGTCCATCATACCCGGCATGGAAACTCTGGCGCCTGAACGAACAGATACCAGACAAGGATTTTCTTTGTCTCCGAATCCTGCTCCGGTAGCTTCTTCCACTTTCCTGATTGCGGCTTCCACTTCCGGTTTAATCAGCCGGATAACCTCTTCTTTACCTAATTGATTATACTCTGTACAAACCTCGGTAGTGATTGTGAATCCCGGCGGCACAGGAACACCTATTAAGTTCATTTCAGCTAAGTTAGCGCCTTTCCCGCCAAGTAGATTTTTCATATCTGCTCTACCTTCGGCTTTACCGTTTCCGAACAGGTAAACTCTTTTTTTGTCCATACAAAAAATTCTTTATTATTATAAATTAATTATTCTTCTTAGTTAAATATTCCGTTCATTTCATATTGTGAAAAACATTTTGAACGTCTTCGTCTTCCTCAAACTTATCCAGCAATTTATCCAGCGAAACGCGCTGTTCTTCTGTAACTTCCTTATAATCATTAGGAATCCATTCAAATTCCGCGCTGTGGATTTCATATCCTCTTTCTTCCAGATATTTTTGGATAGCTGAATATGACTGAAATTCGCCATAAAGCAATATAACGTTTTCATCTTCATCATATTCAATTTCATCCACTCCAAAATCAATCAGGTCTAATTCCAACTCTTCCAAATTGCAGCCTTCTTTATGCGCTACTTTAAATACGCATTTATGGTCAAAAAGGAATTGCAGGCTTCCGCTTGTTCCCAGTGAACCACCGTATTTGTTAAAATAACTGCGGATATTGGCAACTGTTCGCATGTTATTGTCGGTTGCTGTTTCCACCATAATAGCAATACCATAAGGACCATATCCTTCATAAATAATTTCTTTGTAATCGACTGAATCTTTGGATGTTGCCCGTTTAATAGCGCGATCTACATTTTCTTTAGGCATATTTTCCTTTTTCGACTGCTGTATTAAAACGCGCAAACGGGGATTCAAATCAGGATCGGCTCCGCTTTCCTTGACAGCTATCGTAATCTGTTTGCCAAGTTTAGTAAATACGCGAGCCATATTGCCCCATCTTTTCAATTTTGTAGCCTTTCGGTACTCAAATGCTCTTCCCATATTTTTTTTTGTATAACTTTTATTTCTTTTTTTATCCTGTTTTTATCTTAACTGCACTCCAAGTTTTTCTTCCAGATTTTTTTGTATTTTCAACATAACAGATTCTATCTGTTTGTCGTTCAATGTTTTTTCCTCGTCTTGCAATGTAAAGCCAACTGCATACGATTTTTTACCTTCCGGCAAATTTTTTCCTTCATAAACATCGAATAAATTAACTTCTTTCAGTAGTTTTTTATCTGTCTGATAAGCAACGCTTTCTATATCTGCAAAAGCTGTATTTTTATCAATAAGCAAGGCTAAATCCCTTTTTACGGCTGGAAATTTGGGTATATCGGAATATTTAACTTTAACATTTTTGTGTTCCTTCATCAAGGCGTCCCAGTTTAATTCTGCAAAATATACTTCAGCGCTTATATCGAAGCGTTTACAGATAGCTTTTTGAAGAACGCCCAATACTCCTAACTTCCTGCCTGACAGAGATTCAATAGACAGTGCAGAAGAAAAGACATCGTTGCTGAAAGGTTTATAAACTGTTTTTTTCCTGACAACGCCCAAACGCATAAGGATATTTTCCACCTGCGCTTTCAATTCATATACAGAAGTCTTTTCTACCGGATGCAGCCAGTTAATATTTGTTGAATTTCCCGTGAGCCACAGAGCTAATTTAAATTCTTCCCTGATGGCGGATAAAGAATCATTTTCTTTTTGCTGCTCAGGAAAATTAGCATACACATTTCCAAATTCATAAAATTTCAAGTCCTGATTTTTACGGTTACGGTTATATTCAATAGATTCTAAACCGCCGAACAACAGGGTTTGACGCATAACGCTCAATTCTGCACTGAGCGGATTTTTCAACTGAATGTTGCGAGATGCAGGAAAAGACGTCAAATCTTCACAATAAGCGCTCGAACTTAACGAATTATTTAAAATTTCGTTGAAACCGCTACCTGTAAGTTGTTCTGATATAATATTTTGCAATTTATAACTTGTATCGGTAACTGTTTCGCATGATGGATTGAATTTGATTTCCTCATTAGTTTCCACGTTGTTATACCCATAGATACGAAGAATATCTTCGATTACATCCACATCGCGAGTAACATCCACGCGATAAGTCGGGACGCTAAGTTTCCAGAGGTTTTCTTTTTTTTCAAGGATTTCTATTTCAAGACTTTTCAAAATAGCCTCAATTGTTTCGGCAGAAATATTTTTACCAATTAAATTATTTACTTTCAGCAGATTAAGCTCAACGAGAGGATTTTCAGCCTTGACAGGATAAATATCCTGGATTTCACCGGTAATCACGCCTCCCGCAACCTCCTTAATCAGCAGTGCGGCGCGTTTCAATACATATAAGGTATTATTCGGATCTACTCCACGTTCAAAACGAAAAGAAGCATCGGTGCTTAACCCATGCAGGCGTGCAGTTTTACGAATCCATGTAGGATGAAAACATGCTGATTCGAGAAATATATCGGTAGTCGTTTCCGTTACGCCGGAATCCAAACCGCCAAAAACGCCGCCAATACACATTCCGCCTTCACTGTTGCATATCATTAGATCTTTGTCGGACAGTTTTCTTTCTATTCCGTCCAAAGTGATAAAAGGAGTTCCTGCCGGTAATGTTTTAACAATTACTTTATTTCCTTTGATTTTATTCAGATCGAAAGCATGGAGCGGCTGACCGGTTTCATGCAAAACATAATTGGTTATGTCCACAATATTGTTAATCGACCTAACGCCAATTGTTTCCAGACGCTGTTTCAGCCAATTGGGACTTTCTTTCACTTCCACATTTTTAATCGTTACGCCTGTATAGCGCAGACATGCTTCCGTATTTTCTACCGTGACTGTAATATAAGGAGAATTATCGTCAATTTTGAAAGCATCAATAGACGGTTTTTGCAGAGAAACAATATTCTGCGCTTCTGTATTGTTACCCTGCACCTGCAAACAGGCAGCTAAATCGCGGGCAACACCATAATGCGAAGCTGCATCAATGCGGTTTGGCGTAATATCTACTTCCAAAACATAATCGCTTTCTACCTTATAATATTCTCGTGCAGGAGTTCCCGTTCTGACATTGTCAGGAAGGACAATGATTCCAGCGTGGCTGCTGCCGATTCCGATTTCATCTTCGGCACAGATCATGCCAAAAGATTCTATTCCACGTATTTTTGTTTTTTTAATAGCAAACGATTCTTCACCTGAATAAAGCATTGTTCCAACAACGGCAACAACTACTTTTTGTCCGGCAGCAACATTAGGCGCTCCGCAAACAATTTGCAAAGGATTATCGCCGCCAATATCCACTGTCGTTACATGTAAATGGTCGGAATCGGGATGTTTATCGCAAGTCAGCACTTCGCCGACAACCAGACCTTTCAAACCGCCTTTGATTGTTTCTATTTCTTCAATGCTTCCTGTTTCCAGACCGATAGAAGTCAAAACATCAGACAATTGCGTGGGTGATAAATTAAAATTAATATAATCTTTCAACCAGTTATATGAAATATTCATGAATCAGTATTTCTTATGATTTCGAAAATATCCGGCAAAAGTAATAAATTTTGCTTGAACATGCACTATAAAGTGGGAAAAAATAAAAAGAACATGAAGTTTTTCGCGAAAATACGAAAGGCACGAAAGTGTGCATCGTCATTGCGAGCGCCAGCGAAGCAATCACAGATTAGTTTTCAGTTTTTAGTTTTCAGTTTTTTACTGGATTGCTTCAGGTTTCGCCTTCGCAATGACGATGCACGCTTTCACGCCTTCGCACTTTCGTGCCTTTCAAAGCTTCACGCAACGTTCCCCATTCATCACGTCCTGTGTCTCTTTTATTTCCTTATCAGCCTGATTGCCGTTTCGCCTGCGCGTACAGTATAAACTCCTTTGGGCAGATGCTGTATTGATACTGCTTCGTTGGGAGCTACTGTGCGCTTTATCAGCGTTTTACCGCTTACGTCAGTTATCGTAACTTGCGTTTCGCCGGTAATGCCACCGATGCGGAACGATTCCGACGCTGGATTGGGATAAATCCATATACCGTTGACCAACAAAGGATTATCTATTCCAACATCATCAGTCGTAACGAAATTTCCGGCAGATACTGTAAGTGCCTTATTATCATTGTTATACGACGTTAACAGATAGTGATATTCCGTTATCGGATTCAGGTTTTCTACCGTACACGACAGATTGCG
>JAIRPX010000333.1 GCA_031256775.1 Dysgonamonadaceae bacterium | reverse complement strand
CACGGTAAAGGATGTACGAAATATAAACAGAGCAGCGTAGCTGCGATACCTTAATTTTTATTCATTTCATGTTTATGAATTAATTTGCTGTTAAAAAAAAGATGTTGCAGCTACGCTGCTTTTGTTCATCACGGTTTAAAAGAATTTGCAGAATAGCTGTTTTATGAAGTAACACGAGAAAAGTTTTTTAAACGAGACACGTGGCGCAAAGCATGAAAGCACGGCTTATAAAGCCACGTCAGCAAAATAATTTATAATTTATTACTCTGCACGGCATGGTTTTGTGCAACGTCATTGCGAAGGCGAAGCCTGAAGCAATCCAGAATTTAGTTTTTAGTTTTTACTCCTCCGCAATAAAAAAAGGGGATTCTCACGAACTCCCTAATTCAATCTTTGTTAACCTTAAATCTAATACTATTATGAAAAAACCACGCCGCAAAAGTAATGTTTTACTGTGATTTATCCAAATAAATTCATTTAATTAGCGTTAAGAGCAAGGTTATATGTATTAAACAATGCTAATTGAGCAGTCTCAATGTATCTAACGCTATCATAAGTTCTTCATCTGTTGGAATTGTCAATACTTTTACAGGAGAATCAGGCGCGCTTATTAATGCCTCCACACTGCGCACATTATTAGCCTTGTCGTCGATTTTTATCCCCATAAAGTCTAATCCTTCACAAACGGCTTTACGGGCGCTTATTTGATTTTCGCCAACGCCTCCCGTAAATACCAGAATATCAACGCCTCCCAATGCAGCAACATAAGAGCCTATATATTTTTTTATTTTGTAGATATAAATATTAAGCGCTAATTCTGCACGTTTATTTCCTGCATTGATGGCTGCTTCTATTTCCCGCATGTCGGATGAAACGGCTGATACGCCCAAAACACCGCTGGATTTGTTTACAATAGTGGAAATCGCCGGATGACCAACGTTTTCTTTTTCCATAAGGAAAGTTAAAACTCCTGCATCAACATCGCCGCTGCGCGTTCCCATCAGCAAACCTTCAACGGGCGTCATCCCCATTGATGTATCTATTGAAATTCCATTTTTGATTGCTGTAATTGAAGCTCCATTACCGATATGACATGTTATAATCCGCTGTTTATCATACGGAATATCCAGAAAATCACATGCCCTCCTGGAAACGTAGCGATGGCTGGTTCCGTGAAATCCATATCGACGGATAGCATATTTCTCATACAGCGAATATGGCAATCCATACATGTAGGCGTAATCGGGCATGGTTTGATGAAAAGCCGTATCAAAAACCGCTACCTGAGGAACTTTCGGCAAGAGCGTCTTTACTGCCATTATTCCGCTGAGATTAGGCGGATTATGTAGTGGCGCCAAATCAATACACTCAACAATTTTTTGAATCACGTTATCATCAATAACGGTGCTGGAATTAAATTTTTCGCCTCCGTGAACCACTCGATGTCCAACAGCATCAATTTCGTCGAGCGACTGGATGCAACCGTATTTTTTACTGGTTATTACACCAAGTATGTATTCAATTCCTGTCTGGTGTTCAAGTATTTCACCTTCGAGAATTACTTTGTCGCCATTTGGTAAAGTCAGTTTTAGAAAAGAGCCGTTCAAGCCTATTTTTTCGATGCCGCCCTGAGCCAGTACGCTTTTTGCAGCCATATCCATCAATTTATATTTGATAGAAGAACTTCCACAATTTAATACTAATATTTTCATTTTAAATCATTTTAATATTTTTAGAAAGTTTGTTGCCTGTTCACCTTACCAGGAAAAACGGATTCGGTTTTATTAATTTTCTTTCATCATAAATATAAAAACCTTTTCCCGTGTGAACGCCTAACTGGTGTGTACGGTAGAGTCGCCATAAAATAGGGTTAGGCTTATATTTTTTGTCCCCATATTCAAGAAACATATCTTCCATCAAACTGACTAATTTTTCAATACCTACAAGATCAGCCATTTGGAAAATGCCCACGCGCATTCCATAAACAATAGTTGTCAGCTTGTCAATATCTTCCATCGCGGCTACATTTTCCATCACCATCTGGCAGGCTTCGTTCAGAATAACAACCATCAGTCGCATACTGACCAAACCATTGCTTTCGTGAACGTCTATCGTGTCGTATTTAATCAGTTTGGCGAATAGCAGTACTTTATTATACACTTCTTCCGAAGTATATACGCCTTTTACTATTTCCAACAATTTAGCGTCGGTATGAGCAACGGGGAAATGCAAACTTACGCAACGTTCCTTGTATTTCAACTCCGACGCCAGTTCACTGATAACAACTGTCGTAGCATTGGTTGCTATAATAGCTTCAGGCGACACGACTCTTTCTATTTCCTTAAAAGCCTGTTTGCGCAGGAGCGTATCCCTAACTCCCGTTTCACTGTCGAAACGGATACATTCGATAATAAAATCGCAGTCTTTCAGGGCAGCGTAATCTACTGAGGCTGTTATACGTCCCAGTATAGCCCGCTTTTCTCCGTGCGTTAAGCCCCAGTTCTCAATTCTGCTGTCTAATCCTTCGTTGATTCTCTCAAACGCGAAATCAATCCTTTCTTGGTTGACTTCAATAAAAATAACTTCTAAACCGGCTGATGATGTTAAACGAATAATGTTTCGTCCATCTTTGCCTGCCCCTACTACTCCAATTTTAGAGAACAGGGACTTCTTCCTGTCTTTTGAAGAAAGTCCAAAAGGTTCAATAGGTTCTATTATTGTTTCTGCCATATATGTTTTTTTTTAGTAAACGAGTAGTTAGTAGACAAGTAAACGAGTATTGAGTAGACAAGTAAACGAGGAGATGAGTGGACAAGTAAACAAGTAATTAGTAATATACTCTGCACAAAATTGAACAATACTCATTACTTGTTTATTTGTTTACTCATTACTCGTCCACTTGTTTACTAATTCACTCATTCCTTGTCTACTCGTTTACTCGTCCACTTGTTTACTCGTTTACTCATCTTCTTGTTTACTTGTTTACTCATTACTTGTCTACTCGTTTACTTGTTTACTCGTTTCACTCATTACTCACTATCCATTGCCTGATTAGCGCAAATTGCCGTTAATTTATAAATATCGTCCACCGAACATCCGCGAGACAAATCATTTACGGGTGCAGCCATTCCCTGAAGTATTGGACCTATAGCCTCTGCATTCCCCAGTCTCTGAACCAATTTGTAGGAAATATTTCCGGATTCCAAATCAGGGAATACCAGCACATTAGCTTTCCCTGCAACGCCACTTCCGGGCGCTTTGCTGTTTCCTACTGAAGAAACCAGAGCTGCATCAGCCTGTAATTCGCCATCTATCAGCAAATTGGGAGCCATTTCTTTTGCGAGGCGTGTAGCTTCAATCACCTTGTCTGCCTGTTGGTTTTTAGCGCTTCCCTTAGTAGAAAAACTTAGCATTGCTACGCGCGGCTCTATGCCAGCGATAGATTTAGCCGTCAACGCTGTTGATACAGCTATTTCAGCCAGTTCTTTTGCTGTAGGATCTGGCATAACGGCGCAGTCGGCAAATATCAGAACGCCATTATCGCCATAGGATTTGTCCTGCACAAACATCAGAAACGCGCCTGAAACAACACTGATTCCCGGACGGGTTTTGATTATTTGCAGAGCAGGACGCAAAACGTCGCCCGTCGTATTCTGCGCACCTGCAATTTCACCGTCGGCGTCGCCGTTTTTAATCATCAGACAGGCTAAATAGAGCGGATTTTCTGTCAGTTCCATTGCCTGTTCCCAAGTTAATCCCCTGTTTTTTCTCAAATCGAAAAGCAATTTGGCATATTCTTCTTTTTTGCCATGATTAACAGGATCTATAATATTTGCCTTGGCAATATTCCGGAGATTGTCCTGCTTTGCTAAAGCATTTATTTCTTCCGGATTGCCCAATAAAATGATAGACGCCACTCCGTCGGCAATCAGACGGTCGGCTGCAGCCAGTGTCCTTTTTTCCGTTCCTTCGGGAAACACAATTCGCTGTTTACTGGCTTTTGCCCTTGCTATAATGTCTTGTATCAAGTCCATAACGTACAGGTAGTATTTAATATAGTAATTATTAATATTACTGCAAAGATAGCATAAAATTTTGGGATTACACACAAAAGGATAAAAATGTATCTCAAAATTTACAGTAAAAAAGCATCCTGTCTTCCTTTATCTCTATCTAAAAATCACTGTTCCTGCATCCCCAAAAGATTCATTATGAAACAGGTTTAGACCATGTGTAATTTATTATACACATTTTTTGCCTTTGATGTTTGTATTTATCAAAAATTTCAACTAATTTTGAGGCGAAAAAATATAATCATAATTTCATAATTTATTAATACAATTAAAAACATTTGTTTATGAAACCCACATTATTTGTGCTTGCGGCAGGAATGGGTAGCCGCTATGGAGGATTGAAGCAATTGGACGGATTAGGTCCTAATGGTGAAACAATTATGGACTATTCCATTTTCGACGCTGTGCGAGGCGGATTTGGGAAAGTAGTTTTTGTTATTCGGAAATCGTTTGAAGCTGATTTTCGTGAAAAGATTCTAAAGAAATACGAAAACACAGTACCTGTTGAAATCGTTTTTCAAGAATTAGACTATTTGCCGGAAGGTTTTAAACTTAATCCGGAACGGGTAAAACCATGGGGAACAAATCATGCAGTGATAATGGGAAAAGATGCTATCAAAGAACCTTTTGCCGTTATTAATGCCGATGATTTCTATGGGAGGGACAGTTTCAAAATTTTAGCCGACTATCTTTCTTCTCTCGAAGGAAAGCAAAACGAATATGCTATGGTTGGCTACAGGATTGGAAATACACTGTCGGAAAGCGGGTCTGTAGCGCGCGGTATTTGCGAAAAAGACGACAGTGATTACCTAACTTCTGTAGTAGAACGCACTTACGTTATCCGTGACGTTGATGGAAAAATCAAATACAAAGACGACAACGGAGAATTGAAAAGTTTGGAAGAAAATACGCCTGTTTCAATGAACATGCTTGGATTCACGCCTGAGTATTTCAATTATTCGGAAGAACAATTCATTGATTTTCTGAATAAAAACCAGGACAATCCAAAAGCCGAGTTTTTCATTCCATTGGTAGTTAACAATTTAATAACTACGGGGAAAGCGAAGGTAAAGGTATTGGATACGCCGTCGAAATGGTTTGGAGTGACGTATGCAGAAGACCGTCCATCGGTAGTTGCCAAGATTAATGAATTAATCAAAAAAGGCGAATATCCTGAAAAACTGTTTTGAAAATAATGGATCGCAGAAATTTTTTCAAGAAAACAGCAATTGCAGGGGCGGCAACACTTTTCATTCCTGAAATAGTAAACAGTAGCAGTATTGCAGAAGCTTTTTCCGGAGATGTTAAGAAATATGCCTTTCCCGCAGGAGCAACTTGCCTGTTTCAAGGAGATTCGATCACCGATAACGGAAGAATCAGGGAAGATGAAAACGAAGCGAACAAACAGTCGCAGTTAGGCAACGGTTACGTTCTTTTCACTTCCGCTTCTATTCTGGCAAACCATGCCGACAAAGATTTAAAGATCTATAATCGTGGCATTTCGGGTAACAAAGTTTTTGAATTGGCAAGGCGCTGGGAAAAAGACTGTATCATGTTGCAACCCAACATTCTGAGTATTCTTATTGGAGTGAACGATTTTTGGCACGCCAAGCAATGGAATTACGACGGCACGGTTGAGACCTACGAAAATGATTACAGGAATCTTATTGCTGATACTTTAAAAAAGTTACCTGAGACATACATCGTTATCTGTGAGCCTTTTATTATTCATGGCGGCTCTGCTTTAGATGAAACTTGGGAACCGCAATTCGCTCAATTCAGGGAAGTTGCCAAAAAAATTGCAAGCGATTTCAATCTTGCTTTTGTTCCTTTTCAGTCGGTATTTAACGAAGCTCTTAAAAAAGCTCCGTCAACGTACTGGAGTCCCGACGGCGTTCATCCCTCTATGGCAGGAGGACAACTTATGGCGCAAACCTGGTTGAAAACAGTATTTTAGAAGTAGTAGCTGTCTCAAAATCATTTTTGAGACAGCTTTTTTAGTGAATTATTGGATTGTTTCGCTATCGTTTGCAATAACAGGGAACGAGTTATCTGCACGAAAATTATGAATTTTTATTTTGTTGATAATCAATATTAGTTACAGCGAAGTAACTTAATTATCAATAAGTTAGTTCTTGTATAATTGAATCAGTATTAGTAATTTTGAGGCGTAATTTATTAAAATATTATATTAACAAAAAACGATTCAATTATGTCTAAGAAAGTTGCAGTATTAGTAGTTAACCCCGTTAACGGATCGGGGCTGTTTCAGTATTTGGAAGCATTTTTTGAAAACAAAATTTCTTTCCAAACCTTTGCTGTGTCTGAAACAACGAATGTGAAAACAAATTCGGGCGTATTTTTTACGACTGATGATGTAGTAGCTGATCTTAAAGGGCGTGAAAATGATTTCGACGCTTTGGTTTTTGCCTGTGGCGACGCAATGCCCGTATTTGCACAAAATGCAGATAAACAGTTTAACAAAGACATGCTGGAAGTGATTTTAACATTTGGCAACAAGGGTAAAATAATTGCGGGTCATTGTGTTGGCGCATTGATATTCGACATTGCCGGAGTTGCAGCAGGTAAGCGTGTTGCGCTTCACCCGTTTGTTAAAGTGGCTGTAAAAACCGCTGTTGCTACCGACGAAAAATCGGTTGTTGATGATAATCTTTTTACAGCGCAGAATGAAAACGCTATTTGGACAATGTTGCCTCAATTGCTTACTGTATTAAAAGATTAAAAAAACAGGGTAAACGCATCTTGATTTATACTTTATGCGGTTTAATTTTTTTTGCATCGTCATTGCGAGCGTTAGCGAAGCAATCCAAAATTTATTTATCAGTTATCAGTTATTAGTTTTTTTCTGGATTGCTTCAGGCTTCGCCTTCGCAATGACGCTTCACAAAACTATGCTGTGCAGAGTATAAGATGCATTTGTCCATTAATATTTGTCGAGATTTGGAAGAATGTTATTTTTTTTGATTAACTTTGTCGTCTATTTTTACTGTAAAAATATTTATTAAAATGAAAAAGATTGGATTTTTTTTAACGTTGCTCGTCATAGTCGGGTTAACGTCGTGTAAACAAGGAAAACAGAGTTGCGACAGTAATGAAAAAAGCCATTGCGAAGCAACCGAAATCCTGCAACCTGATAAGAATAAGAAAGTTGTTGTTGCCCGCCTCATGGTCAAGGAAGGACAGGAAAAAGCGTTTATCAATGTGGCTTCAAGCCTGGTAGAAGCTACAAGACAGGAAGAAGGAAATCTCTTTTATTCTCTCTATCAATCGCCTATCAATCCGGTAGAATTTATTTTTTACGAAGAATACAAAGACGATGCAGCTTTTAAGGTTCATGCTTCGTCTGCACATTTCGCTGCTTTTCAAGAAGGCGTCAAAGACCTGATATCCGGCGATTTGCAGGTAGATGAATTTTGATTCCAATCAATGCTGCGATAAAACTAAAGTATCGCAGGTATGTTGCTCTGTCGGTATCCATGCATCCTAAAATGACGAATAAAAAAGCTATTTATTTTTCATCTTCTACATACTCGTTTAAAAGTTGAAAAGCTAATTCCCTTTTATTCTTATCTACAGGACATGTGACACCTCTTATTTTTATTTTGTTATTTTTGTTTTTATATTTTATGAAAATAACATTCAGTATTTTACCTTTATAAATCTTAATTACTTTTTCTTTCTTAATAACAGTTTCTGCTGTAGAATAGAAAAAACAATAGATACATACTGATAAAAATAAAACAGCGTATAATGCATATATGGAAAGCAAAAAATAATAATGCGCGTGCATTGTTTCCAAAATCATATATAAGAAATAAATAAGAAAAACAGGGAGAATAATCACAAGTAATTTATAACTTTTTGAATTTGGTTTTATATCAATTCCTCCATCTTTTTTTGTTCGAGCGATGACATATTTATCTTTGTGTATCAAAATATATTCGTAGCCCATATCTATTAATTTACAATTTTCATTTTTACAGTATTCTTGTATTGTAATATGCTGTTTTACAAGCAGTTCTTGCTTGTGAATACCTAATAACTCTCCAAGTTTCTTTACATTTTTGCCATGATGTATTTTTTGTTCCTGTTTCATAATTATATTACTATGATAAGATAAATTAGACAGCAAAGTTATATTTTTTTGAATTATATTCCATAGTTATATAAAAAAATTCATGTATATTTGTGCTAAAATTTTTATTAAACGACGATGAAAATTCTTCTCCATACCTGTTGCGCTCCATGTTCGGCAGCTATAATTGAATATCTGTTACAGAGAAAGATACGACCTGTTTTGTTTTATTTTAATCCAAATATTTATCCTCGTGAAGAATATGAAATCAGGAAAAACGAATGTATCCGTTACGCCCGCCAATCAGGATTGGAGATTATTGATGGTGATTACGACCACAATTTATGGCTTGAAAACATTAGCGGACTTGAAAAAGAGCCGGAACGCGGGAAACGCTGTGTGGAGTGTTTCAGGATGAGATTGTCGGTAACAGCTTTTCTGGCAAATGAAAAGAAATTCGACACAATTGCCACGACTTTAGCCTCTTCGCGTTGGAAAAACCTCGAACAAATTGCAGAAGCTGGAAGAGAAGCTGTTGCGCCTTATTCAAATCTCACTTTCTGGAATAAAAACTGGCGTAAAGAGGGACTTAGCGAAAGACGCAATATACTCTTGAAAGAGAACGGATTTTATAATCAAAACTATTGCGGTTGCGAATTTAGTATACGTAAAACATAGAGACGTTGCATGCAACGTCTCTACTACTCTTTTCGGGAACCTTTTCAACCTTATTGCCTATTAGTTTTAACCTGACCGGTATTTAAAACCGCGTCACATAATGCCCGATAGAGAAAATTATAAATTATTCTGAATAACTGTTTTTAACAAATGTAGCATTGTTGAGGTAATCCAAACTGCGTTTTACTGATTCTACCGGAGAATAATTATACCTTTCAACTTCCACAAAAATATGCTTAGTTCCAGCCTTTTCGATATTGTTAAAAACATCTTCAAAGTTTACAAACCCGTTGTCGATCAGTTCAGCTTCATCTTTGATATGCAAAGTTGTAAATCTGCCTGGATACTTGTCAAACAAAGCCGATGCTTCGTATCCGCCTTTTTTACACCAGTAAACATCCAATTCAAAAAATACTTTGTCTGGGTCGGTGTTTTGAACCATGTAATCATACATTGTGTGACCACATTCATACACTTTTTTAAATTCATAATCATGATTGTGATATCCGAATTTTAAACCTTCGGCATTGCATTTTTCACCAATCTTGTTGTAATAATCGCAAATAACCTGCAATTCCTCAATTGTTTCAGGAGTTGGCATGGATGGCGTTATTATATATTTCATACCAGCCGCCTTATGTGTGGCAATACATTTGTCCCACCACGCCCATACATCATCCATATTTTCCAGCATATCCTGCCGTACATGACATGAAAGCGGAATAAGGTTTGCCGCTTCTACTTTTGCCTTGAAATCTTCCGGATTCATTCCATAAATAAGTCCATCCCAATAGCTTGCTGTTTCCACATACTTGTACCCCATTTCGCCAATTTTGATAATGACCGAATCAATATTTTCACTGTTCTGTCCAATATCGTCACGTAGGGAATACATTTGAATACCAATGTTTTTTTCTACTTTCACAACTGCTTTCTTCTCCGACGAGCCGCAGGAAGCAAGTAAAATAACTGCCGTTAATAACCCGATTGATTTAACTGTCCTCATGTTTGTTAGTTTAAATTATTTTATTATTAAAATTATACAAATACAATTACCTTGCTACAATAGTAACAAACGGTGCAAATGTAGATATTTTTTTTGACATTACACAACGATTCAAGCATTAAATTTGAAAAAAATGGCAAAGGCGTAAAAAACAGGTGTTTCGCTCTGCATATCACACTATTTCTACATTTGTTTGTTTTGTTCATTTTGGGAATTGCCTATTTTTCTTGAATCCATAATTTTCTGTTTATTCTCCAATGTCCATGCAATCAGGCTATCAAGATGTGGCATTAAATCGCGTCCCAAATCGCTTAAACAATACTCAACACGAGGCGGCACCTCAGGATAAATTGTTCGATTTACATATCCGTCAGCCTCTAACGATCGTAATGTTACGGTTAACATTCGCTGAGAAATATCGCCAATTGATTTCTGAATTTCATTAAACCGCATTGTACCATTGTTTTTCAGGCTTACAAAAACCAGGAGAGACCATTTGTCGCCAAACCTGCTGATGACGTCGCGTATTGGACAAATTCCTTCGTGCAAGAAGTTTTTCATTTTCTAAAAATCCTTAAATCCGCAAATAAGTTTCCAAAACAACCACAAGATCTTGATATACAAAGTCTTACAGCTGAGCAATTTTCACTTATCTTTGTGCTATAAAACCAATAAAAAAGCAAAAATGACAGCGACAAAGATAATAAAAAACTCACAGTTGATCACCTTTTTGCAGGAATTTATTTTACTAATAAAGAATTTTCCCCGTTGTTGTCCATATTCCTCTCTTTACGGATGATAGAAGTTATGTTTATCCTATTTCGTTCCCTGTTTGCCATACCGTCAGTTCAGTTCCAGCAGTCCTTTGGGCAAATTCAGATACAGTTTTTTTTCTTCTTTATTAATCCGGACAATTAATTCGCTTGCCGCAGGTATAAGT
>JAIRPX010000191.1 GCA_031256775.1 Dysgonamonadaceae bacterium | reverse complement strand
GTTTTCCAACCGTGCGCTTACGCACACGGCTACAAAGATGTTGCAGCTACGCTGCTTTTGTTCAGCACGGTTTAAAAGAATTTGCATAGTAGCTGTTTTTAACGCGAGAAAAGTTTTTTAAACGAGACACGTGGTGCAAAGCATGAAGGCACGGCTTATAAAGCCGCGTCATCAGGAAAGCCATAGACACAGGGTTTTGCGGGTGAGCCGAAAACAGATTAAACAACAAACCGCGAAAAAAAATAGTTTTTTTAACCCCAAATGAAAATTTTTTATTACTTTTGCGGTCAAATAATTTGAACTAAAAAGTTGCATTTGTAATTTGAATGCAGAGAAAGTTACAAAAATCTTAACAAACCGTAGAGACGGAGCATTGCCACGTATCTACAACAGTAATATTAATTTTACAAATAAAATAATCCATTTAATTAAAAATTTATGTACAGTAAACAACTTACAAAAACAGCCACAAAGCGGCTGTGGTGGCGACCATTTCAAAGAAACGCAATGATGAAAACATTTTTCACAGCCTTTTTCTGTTTAACCCTTGCGCTGAACCTCGCCGCACAAACAAGCGGCGCTACGGGCGATTGCACATGGACACTTACCGGCGCCAGTGACAATCTTGTACTTACCATTTCAGGCAATGGGGAAATGGCGAATTATCCTTCAAGCAATTCGCCCTGGCGTTCACAAAGAGCGAATATTAAAACTGTGGTCATAACTGATGGTGTTACTTCTATTGGCAGTTTGGCTTTTTATTATTGCAGTGGCTTGACTTCGGTAACGATTGGCAATTCGGTTACTTCAATTGGCAATTATGCTTTTTACGGTTGCAGCGGCTTGACTTCGGTAACGATTCCCAATTTGGTTGATTCTATTAGCGATGGAGCTTTTTACGGTTGCAGCGGCTTGACTTCGGTAACGATTCCCAATTCGGTTACTTCAATTGGCAATTCTGCTTTTTACGGTTGCAGCGGCCTGACTTCGGTAACGATTCCCAATTCGGTTGCTTCTATTGGCGATGAGGCTTTTTACTATTGCAGCGGCTTGACTTCGGTAACGATTGGCAATTCGGTTATTTCAATTGGCAGTGGTGCTTTTTTCGGTTGCAGCGGCTTGACTTCGGTAACGATTGGCAATTCAGTTACTTCTATTGGCAATTATGCTTTTTACTATTGCAGCGGCTTGACTTCGGTAACTATTGGCAATTCGGTTATTTCAATTGGCAGTGGTGTTTTTTACGGTTGCAGCGGCTTGACTTCAATAAATGTAAATGACAATAATCCAAACTATTCTTCTCTGGATGGTGTTTTGTTTAACAAAGACAAAACGACATTCCTTTTTTATCCGGAAGGAAAAACGGGAGCTTATAACATTCCCAATTCGGTTGCTTCTATTGACGAGGCGGCTTTTTTCAGTTGCGGCGGCTTGACTTCGGTAACTATTCCCAATTCGGTTATTTCAATTGGCAGTGGTGCTTTTTACGGTTGCAGCAGCTTGACTTCAATAAATGTAAATGACAATAATCCAAACTATTCTTCTTTGGATGGTGTTTTGTTTAACAAAGACAAAACGACACTCCTTTGTTATCCGGGAGGAAAAACGGGAGCTTATAACATTCCCACTTCGGTTACTTCTATTAACGAGGCGGCTTTTTTCTCTTGTCGCGGCTTGACAGATGTAGCGATTCCCAATTCGGTTACTGCTATTGGCGATTATGCTTTTTCCACTTGCAGCGGCTTGACTTCGGTAACAATTCCCAATTCGGTTGATTCTATTAGCGATGGAGCTTTTTACTCTTGCAGCGGCTTGACTTCGGTAACGATTCCCAATTCGGTTACTGCTATTGGCAATTATGCTTTTAGGTACTGCCTCAGCTTGACTTCGGTAACTATTCCCAATTCGGTTGCTTCTATTGGCGAGGGGGCTTTTGCCTCTTGCAGCGGTTTGACTTCGGTAACGATTCCCAATTCGGTTACTGCTATTGGCAATTATGCTTTTTTATCTTGCAGCGGCTTGACTGATGTAACAGTTAATTGGGTTGCGCCGCTATCAATTGACAGTAAAGTGTTTCAATATTTAACATTATCCAATATAACTTTACACATTCCCTGCGATACATACAATTTGTATGCAACCGCCCCTGTCTGGCAGGATTTTAATATTACTGCTTCGGCGGCAACAGGCATAACGCTCAACCAAAGCACAGCGTCGCTTTCTGCAGGTAGCACGCTGCAACTGACAGCAACAGCGCTTCCCAGCACGGCATGCAATCCAAATGTGTCGTGGCAAAGTACCGACAACAGCGTTGCCACCGTTGCCGACGGGCTTGTAACGGCAGTAAATAAAGGCGTTTGCACAATTATCGCTACCACAGAAGAAGGCAACTTTATGGCGTCGTGCAATGTTGCGGTAACAGGTGTGAATGGAATTAATGATGTAGAAACCGGTAAATTGCAGCTGTATCCCAATCCCGTTAGGGAAGAACTGTTTATCAAATCGGATTTGCCGATAAAAAAAGTAGAAATCTGCACATTATCAGGCGCTTTGCTAATTCAGGAAAACAACTTTAACGAAAAACTGTCCGTATCGGCTTTTCTTAAAGGTATCTACCTAATCAAAGTTTATACTGAAAAAGGAGTTGTTATTCAAAAGATAGTGAAAGAATAAAACGGTCTGAAATGTGATTTTAATATGATTTTTATGATTACCATGATTAAAAAATAAATCCTGATAATCTTTTAATCTTATTAAAATAAAAGTTCAGACAAAAGACGGCGGTAATTTTCGGATTATCGCTGTTTTTTTTAGTGCGCCAAGCATGACAAATTTCGCGTTTTCGCGTCAGCATCATTCCATGTATCTCGTTACTCCGTTTTTTTACAATTGAGCAAGTAAAAAATACGATAGAGCAATTATGTTTTGTCGTCTATGTTTACCTTTGCATCGTTTTTAAACAAATTATTTCATGGGACACAGTCAATCAAAAAGAAAATTTCACAATCTGAGGAAAAGCTTGACAATAACACTCTTTCTTTTCTTCATTAGCAGTATGAGCGCGCAGATCACCGTCAGCGGCGTTGTTTCTGATGAAAAAGGAGACGCACTGATTGGAGTAAGCGTCGTAGAAAAAGGAACCGACAAGGGCGTTGTTACCGATTTGGACGGTCATTACTCATTAACCGTAGAGAGCAATGCAACTCTCGTATTTTCCTATATAGGTTATATTTCCCAATCCATTGGGTTAAAAAACATCAACGAGAAGGGATATAAGTTAGATGTAGTTTTACAGGAGAAGGTCAGTAATCTTGACGAGGTAGTCGTAATTGGTTATGGAACAGTAAAGAAACGCGATTTGACAGGCGCTGTTTCTTCGATAAAGGCTTCCGATATTGATCTGACGGCTTCTGCGTCTATCGGACACGCATTAAAAGGAAAAGCCGCAGGTTTGAGCGTTATTCAGAACAGCGCTCAGCCGGGAGGAGGTCTTGACATACTGATACGCGGCGCAGGCTCGGTCAATGCCAGCAATACGCCTTTGTATATTGTCGATGGATTTCCTATTGCCCGCTTAGATCAGTTAGGTTCAAATAACGATCTGTTAGACGCAGGAACGCAGGGCGTTTTGAATTTCATCAATCCTGCCGACATTGCTTCAATTGAGATCTTGAAAGATGCTTCGGCAACAGCTATTTACGGTGCAAGAGCAGCTAATGGAGTTGTGCTTATAACCACCAAAAGAGGCAGCGAAGGGAAAACCTCTATTAATTATGGTTTTTCTTACGGTATTCAGAAACATTCCAACATTTTCGACCTGTATAATCTGAAAGAGTGGATGACCGCCAGGAATAACGCAAGCTGGGACAGATGGATGTTTGAAAACAGCGTATATCCCTACGGAACAAAAACACTGGAACAGGCTATGGCGTTGCCTGTCAACGGTTTGAAGTATAAACTGCCTTATACTGACGCTCAAATTGAAAATGCAGGCGAAGGAACCGACTGGATCGGTTTGATAACCCGTCAGGGAATGATTCATCAGCATAACCTGAGCATACAGGGCGGAAGCGCGCAAACAAAATTTCTGCTGTCTTTCAATTATTTCGACCAGCAGGGAATTATCAAAAATTCCGACTTGCAGCGCTATACCGGAAAATTGAATGTGGATCATACAATTAACGACTACTTGAGCGTAGGGGTTAACTTGCTCGCTTCCCGTACAGACAATAATAACCGCGCTCTTGGCAATGAACGCTACGAAAAGTCGGGATTGCTGCGAGCCGCTGTGCAGATGGGTCCGCATATTCAGGCGATAGACGAAAATGGAAATTATCCACTCAATCCGGAGCTGGGAACGCAGCCTAATCCATATTCATTGCTGAACGTGAAAGACGTCGGACGGATGGACAGGATTCTGGCAAATTCTTTTCTCACCGTCAAGCCATTAAAAGATTTATCTGTCAAATTGAACGCAGGAATGGATATTGCTTCACAGGAAAGGAATACATACATGCCTAAATCTACTTTGCATGGCTATCAGGAAAACGGCGACGCAAGTATCACGCAGGGAGTTAATGAACAGTATCTGCTGGAAGCTACAGCCAATTACGTAAAGACAGTAGCCAATGAACACAAGATAGGATTTCTTGCCGGAGTATCATACGAAAAATTCAACAGCCGCAATCATTATTTAAGCAATAAGGATTTTATTACCGACGCTTTTGAGTGGAAAAGTATGCAATCGGGTACAGGCGCTAAAAGCATGAGTTCCAGCGCTGAGGAAAATAAAATGCAGTCGTTCTTTACGCGAATCAATTATACGCTCTTAGACCGTTATTTACTGACGGCTACATTTCGTGCCGACGGTGCAAGCGTATTTGCCAGAAACCATAAATGGGGATATTTTCCGTCCATAGCGGCAGCATGGAATGTGACGGAAGAAAGTTTTATGGAATCGTTGCGTTCAAAGCTGTCTATTTTGAAAGCGCGAATTAGCTACGGACAAACTGGAAACTCCGATATAGGAGGAAATGCTTTTGCAGCATATTATGCGACGCCTGCATGGAATATGGTAGATAAGAACAAAATTATCGGCGTTTTCCAGAATCGCTTGGAAAATCCCAATTTGAAATGGGAAACAACAACCGAAACAAATATCGGTCTGGATTTTGGAGTGTTTGGAGGCAGAATTTCGGGAACGCTGGAATTTTATAACCGCGTCATTTCCGATCTGTTAAATTATAAGGATTTGAACACGTATCATGATATTAGCCGCGTGATAGCAAATATCGGAAAAACACAAAGTCGTGGTTTTGAAGCTACTGTAAATACAAAAAATATTGTCGGTAAAAATTTCAACTGGGATACGGATTTTACTTTTTCTACCTATAAAGACCGGTGGCTCGAACGGACTGGCGACTGGAAACCTACTGTTTATCAAAATGTAAACGATCCTATCCGCGCTATTTATTCCCGCATCGGCGACCATATTTTGCAGATGGGAGAAACGCCGCCAGCTTCACAACCGGAGTTGCTGCCCGGACAAATCGTGATTAAGGATTTGGACGGTTATGTACGCGACGAGTTTGGCGACCCCGTTGTGGAAAACGGACGCTTTTTGCGTACCGGCAAACCCGACGGAATCATTGACGAAGCCGACGTTCAGCTGCTTGGAACAACCGATCCTGGATTTATCATGGGCATGAACAACCGTTTCCGCTGGAAGAATTTTGATTTCAGTTTCGATCTTAACGGACTTTTCGACAGGATTATGGTCGATCCTACATATATGGAGCTTGGCACTTCCGACGAGGGCATTGCTCAGTATGGTTATAACGGCTTGCGGATATTGGACAAGCGCTGGACGCCAGAAAATCCGTCTGACGTTTATCCAAGTTCTTTCTACACGCGGTCAAGATATGGATATGGCGACTGGTTTTATCAAAAGGCATGGTTTATAAGGCTTCAAAACGTAAGTCTGGGTTATACCATTCCACTCAATCCGGCGCTTAAAAAAGCGTTTGAAAATATACGTATATATATAAACGCCAACAATTTGTATGTGTTTACGCCTTACACTGGACTTGATCCAGAAACAGACGTTTATACAGCGGCTTATCCTAATGCGCGTACCTATACTTTCGGTATTGATATAAGATTTTAATTTTTTAACCTGTAATAATTTATTCACAATGAAAATAATAAATAATTATCTGACAATTATACTGTTATCAATAGTTTTATGTAACTGTGCGGAATTGGAACCGGTCAGTTACAGCGAAATAAATCCTTCCATATTTCCCAAAACGGAAGAAGATTTGAAGTCGCTGGTCATGTCGTGCTATTATCCTTTGCGCGGCAGCTGGTGGGACGGCATCAATACCAATTCTGAACGCGGACAAATGTTTATCAATGACTGCTGTACGGAAATTCTTGCCGGAACGTTTGACGCCCAGAAAATGTGTCACGAAATGTCGTTTACAGAAAACGATATTGCCGTTACCTATTTCTATTACAACCGGATTGGCGAGCGCTCCGACTATTCCGACGGTTTCTGCAATAAAATCAGCCGCTGTACGCTGGTTATGGATGCTATTGAAAACAGCAGCCTTAGCAGGGAACTGAAAGATAAATATATTGCCGAAGTACGTTGCGCCAGAGGTTATCTGGCTTATATTCTGTTCGATATGTATGGTCCTCTGGTTGTTGCGCCCCTCGAAGTATTGAAAAATCCGTTGCAGGAAGAACCTTTGCCGCGTCTTACCAACGAAGAAATGGTTAAATTTATCGAAGACGACCTGGTTTTTGCAGGCGAGCATTTGCCTTTTCCTAAGCAGGCGGAGTATGGACGTTTCAGTCGCGGACTGGCAAAAACACTGTTGATCCGTTTGTATCTGCACGAAACAGTTCACGACAAAGCTTATTACGATAAGATTGAAACGATTGCGCGCGAAGTAATGTCAGAATATGGCTACGAACTGGTTCCGGAATATACAACGCTGTTCAGTACCGCTGGAATGACCAAAAGCAATCCCGAATACATTTTTGTTGTTCCATCCTCGAAAGAGGGACCCAATCTGTCGCAGTGGCAAATGATGGTGCTGACGGGAGATATGGACGGTTATCCGCAGCTCGGATGGCATACCATACAAAGTACGTGGTGGTTTTACGATACTTTCGAACCGGACGATACGCGAAAAACCTATATGATAGCGGAATATAATCATACATATCAGGATGCAAAGACAAAAGAAACGGTTACAGAGACTTTCAACCGGCAGAATCCGGGACAGTATCTACAGCTGGGACCGTTGCCGCAAAAATATCAGATTTCATATAACAATTCTACGGTTACTGATATGGATATTGTGCTTTACCGCTATTCTGAAATATTGCTGTCGCTGGCGGAAGCAATAGTGATGAAACCAGGCGGAAACGTAACGCAGGAAGCCGTCGATTTGATGAACCGCGTGCGCAAACGGGCGAAACTTGTAGAAAAATCTATAAACGATTTTCCCACAAAAGAATCATTTACTAATCAGCTGCTTACCGAAAGAAGTCACGAGTTCTGGTGCGAAAGCGGACAATACAGAGCAGATCTTATCCGTTTCGACAAACTTTACGATCGCGTGATGGAAGTAACCGGAGGCGCACCTTATGCCGCCAAGTATAAATGCCTGTTCCCCTTGCCTTTATCTGTCATAGTGGACGGAAAAGGAAAAGTAAAACAAAATCCAGGATACGGAGAATGAAAAGAATTAGGAATTGGGAATTATGAATTATGAATTATGAATTACTCGTTTACTTGTTCACTTGTTCATTCGTTTACTCGTTTACTCGTTCACTTTCTACTCGTCTACTAAATTATCATTTATATGAAACAAATTATTTTAACATTGATTTTATTGACAGCATGTATAAGCTTTACGACATGCACTCAAAAAATACCCGAATCAACTTCGGGAGAGAAAATTACAAGCGTAACTTACGAGCCGAGCGACGCTAAATTTCCCAATCCTGAACGCGGATTTTACAAATATTCCGACTGCAATTTGGGAACGGGCGCCAACCGCTTAAACGAAAGCTCGTTAAGACTATATCGCGACAACAACATCACCCTGCTGTTCCGTTATTTCTATCTGAAAAATTTCAAAAATTCGGATTTGTCGGAGCAGGCGTTGTCGGAATTTGACACAGATATGGCAACCATTCGCCGTGCGGGAATGAAATGCGTTTTGCGCTTTGCATACAGCAGCAGCGAAACTGAACCCGATGCGCCGCTCGCTATTATAAAAAAGCATTTAGACCAGTTGAAACCATATTTGGAAAAAAATGTCGATGTTATTTATGTAATGCAAGCAGGTTTTATCGGCGCATGGGGCGAATGGTATTATACTACCAACAATCTTTACAATGCGGGCGCAAGGTATGAAGTTATCAACAAAATTTTACAAACTTTGCCTGCAAACAGGTACGTACAACTGCGCACTCCCGCCTACAAAAAAGAATTTACGCAGCGACAAACGCCATTGAAACCCGAAGAAGCATTTTCAGGCGTTCCTGTTGCACGGATTGCACATCACAACGACTGCTTTTTGGCAAGCGAGAACGATTATGGAACGTATAATCCGGGAAATATCGAAGGCGAAAAAGATTATCTGAACAAGGATTGCCTGTTTGTGCCGATTGGCGGCGAAACATGCCCGCCCGACGGAATCAGCCCTGCCGACGGATTGAAGGCTTACACTGAAATGAGCCGTCTGCATTTCAGTTTCCTCAACGACGATTATTATAATCCCGTAAACAGCCTGTGGAAAGCCGGTAATTATATGGATAAAATTATCAAGGAGTTAGGTTATCGTTTCCAACTGTATTCTGCCGAATGTACGGCGGAAGCGTCGCAGGGAAGCGAATTTAACGTGCGCATTATACTGAAAAACATTGGTTTTGCCCCGCTTTACAATGAACGTAAGGTAGAACTGATATTGAAAAACGCGCAGACAAACGTAGAATATGTCGCGAAATTAGACATTGACCCGCGCTCGTGGCGTCCAAATATCGAAAATGCGCTCGAAGCCAAAATTGGTATCCCGCAAAATATACCCAATGGCGATTACCGGCTGTATTTGAATTTGCCCGATGCCGCAGCAACTTTACACAACAATCCCGACTATTCGGTACGTTTGGCAAATAATGAGGTATGGGACGCCGCAACAGGCTACAACAACTTACTGCTGACAGTAGCAGTAAAAACCGGCAGCGGAATGTCGGCTTATACAGGAAATGTATTTTTTAAACAAAAATAATTTAGTTATTAATTATCATCTATTAAAAAAAAAGCGACATGAGACAATTTAAGAAAATCATGATGTTTGCAGCCGTAACTGCTATGTTTTTTACGGCTTGCGGTAAGGACGACCCTGACGAAACAGGAGAAGAAAAAGCCAAGATTGAAAATTTGGCAGTAACTCCATCTACAGATTTGAAGTATGGAGATGAGGTAACGTTGAGCGCTGCTCTTTCCGATGCGAAAGGACTTCGCTCTTATGAAATCAGAATCAGCAATGCTGAGGGAGAACTCTATCAGGCAACCGACATGCTGACCGGCACGTCATTCACCCTGAATAAGAAGATAGTTATTCCGCTGCCTAAAAATGCTGTTGCTTCTGATTTGAAACTTGAACTGACGGTTAAAAATTCGGGAAATCAACTTACTACGGAAGAAAAAACATTTGCGAATGTAGGCGTTCCCGTTTTTGAAACGCTTTATCTGTCGTTGGGTACGCGGATACTGACGATGGAAAAGAACGACGATGGTTTATTCATCTGTAGCGGTTTGATAGCAGCAAATGCGACCGGAAAAATCTACGTAAATGCAGAAAAAACCGGTCTGTTCTGGGGAAAATCAGAAACAGGTGAAATAGTTTCTCTTGCTGATAATGACATAACAGTTGGCGTGGCAGAAGAAAAAAACTTGATAGTTACATTCAATGCCGTTACATTCGAGCTTACAGTCGGAGAAGGAGAGCTTTGGACGGAAATTAATGAACCCGTTTATATAATGGGCAATATTTCCGGTCACTGGGAAGATGGAAATATTACGGATGAAAGAGCCAAGATGAAAATGGCAGGCTATGTTTCAGGCAACAAAAAATACTGGACATGGACGCCGCCAAACACAGGATCTTCAAATTCAGCCGACGACATGTGGGGAAATATCAAACCGGGAAAATTCCGTTTTAAAATAGGAGGAAAGGATGAATATGTCCTTTATAAAGACGGTACGATTGTCGGCGGTTCTACAAATGACGAAAATGCAAGTTTCATTACATCCGCAGGTGGACCATTGACAATAAAGCTGTTTTACGATGGCGAAAAATACACTTTGGTATCTCTGGAAAATGAAATCCGCTCGCTGGAATTTGGCTTGAACGGTAGTATCAACATCAACGGCAGTCCTGCCCCTTCTGCCGTCACTTTTGCAGGCGCTGCGCTTACACTGAAAGAAGGTTCGCTATATGTTTATGAAGGTACAGCTAATCTGACCAAAGGTAGCAGTATTAGCGCTTCGGGAACTAATTTGAGTACGGCTAATGCCGATCCGGATCTGTTTACAGGACAGGGCAATGCTACCTGGCAGGTAACAGGACCAACTGGCAATTATACAATTCGTACCGATCCGTTTGCTTCAACCATTTATGCCGCAAATCAGGCTGGCTATCCAGATGTTATCTATATGGACGGCTGGAGCTGGGCGAAGTTTGACTCGGATCCCGAAATTGTATGGATGCCTGAATCGCGTCTGACTCTTTACAGGAAAGATGCCTCAAGCTATATTTATGAAGCCAAATTCTATCATTTTGGTTGGAATGAGGCAGATGCTTCATTTTGGGCTGCTTATTACAATGATACTGACGCCGGTAAAAAAGTAATTAATGCTAAATATTTCGACGGAGTAACGGCATCAGGAGTACAAAACATGAAAACTCCCTTAACGGCAGGCTATTATATAGTAAGCGTGAATTTACAGGATGGGTTTACTTTTGATGAAACAGCGCTTGATGAAGCAAATAACTTTGTGTTGAATCCTACTAATAATAAGAAATTTACGGTAACATTCACTCCGTTATAGGCAAAAATGCACAGAACGAAAAGTAATTTTCATTATCCTAAACCTGAAAGGTTTGTGGGGGGAGAGACGCACAAATTGGGCGTATCTACAAAGTGATGGTTGCTGGTCGCCGATTTCAAACCTGACAGGTTTTAAACCTGTCAGGTTTGAAAATAGGTATAATAATTGTATATTAATAAAAAATAAATTATGAACATGACGAAAAATGTATTATTTCTGTGTATTTTTTTCTTTAATTTTCTGTCTTCTTTTGCTCAAAACGAATATAAAACCGTTGTAAGTTTTGAAGATAACGAATATTGGTGGGGAGGCGCAGTCGCTCTCGGCTCAAAAATGCCTTATCTTCAAGACCTTACAAATTTCGATTTGTCGCTGCAGAACAACAATAATCAGGTAACTCCGTTTTTTGTTTCCAATACTGGAAAATATATATGGAGCGATTTTCCTTTCAGTTTTGAAGTGAAAGCGCGGACTATTATCATTCATTCTCCGTATGAAAAAATTACCGTTCAACAGGGCGGGAAAACCTTGCGGGAAGCCTATTTGACAGCTTCAAAAAAACATTTTCCGCCTTCCGGCGTATTGCCCGATTCGCTATTTTTTACCATGCCGCAATACAACACGTGGATTGAACTGATGTACAACCAGAATCAAGAAGATATATTGCAATATGCTCAAAATATTGTAGATAACTCATTTCCGCGCGGCGTATTAATGATTGACGATAATTGGCAGAAATATTACGGCAATTTTGAATTTAAACCGGACAAATTCCCCAATCCGAAAGGAATGACGGAACGTTTGCACGCTATGGGCTTCAAAATCATGCTATGGGTATGTCCTTTTGTCAGCGCCGACAGTCCCGAATACCGTTTTTTGAAAAGCAAGGGCTATTTGCTGAAACGTAAAGGAAGCGCCGAACCGGCTATGATTAACTGGTGGAACGGATTTAGCGCCTGCTACGATTTGACCAATCCCGAAGCGGCGGCATATTTTATTTCGCAGTTGAAAACCATGCAGACAAAATACGGCATTGACGGATTCAAATTCGACGCCGGCGACAATCATTTTTACAATCCCAAACGCATAGACAGCTATTTGCCGGATACAAAATCGGTCGATCACACTATGGCTTGGGCAAAAATAGGGTTGCAATTCCCGTTTAACGAATACCGCGCCGGTTGGAAAATGGGCGGCGAAGCTTTGGTGCAACGCTTGGGCGACAAAGATTATTCGTGGAATGCCGTTCAGATGTTAATTCCCGACATGCTCGCCGCCGGTTTGCTGGGCTATGCCTACGCCTGTCCCGACATGATTGGCGGCGGACAATTCACTTCATTCATGGGGATTGACGCCGGTCAATTTGACCAAAAACTGATTGTCCGCTCGGCGCAAGTACACGCCTTGACGCCCATGATGCAATTTTCCGTAGCGCCATGGCGAATACTGAACGGGGAAAACCTGACTATTGTCCGCAATATGGCTTTATTGCACGAAAAAATGGGAAAATACATATTTGAATTAGCCAAACACTCGGCTCAAACGGGCGAACCGATTATCCGACATTTAGAATATTCTTTTCCGAATGAAGGATTTAGCGAATGTAAAGACCTGTTCATGCTGGGCGATAAGTACTTGACTGCTCCCGTAATAACTCCGGAAAACACGCGCACGGTGAAATTTCCGCGCGGAAAATGGAAAGATGACAGGGGGAAAATCTATTCCGGCGGGAAGACTGTTACATTTGACGTTCCTTTGAATCAATTGCTTTATTTTGAGAGAGTAGACGAGTGAACAAGTAGACGAGTGAACAAGTAGACAAGTGAACAAGGAAATGAGGAAATACGTATAGACGCCCCGCAGGGGCGTCTATACTTTTCCGCACGGGTTGCAAACCCTTTACCAAAACGTAGATATGAGACACATGGCGCAAAGCGCACGCGAAAGCACGAACCATGCGTCGTCATTGCGAGCGTTAGCGAAGCAATCCAGAAATACGATGAATGTGGTGCAAACCTGCGCCAGCATCTCGTAGAGATGCATAGTTCGGTAGAATGCTTTTTCCTCTGCATCCAACCTGTTAGGTCTTAAAGACCTAACAGGTTTTAAGGATTGCAAATTTTGTCCTGTACGGACATGCTTTCGCGCTTTCGCTTACATTGCCAAATAAAGTTAAGACAGCGTTTTAATGTCATAACATATTTTTTTAACCATATATTTGTCCGACATAGATAACAAAAAACTTTGCAAGTTTGCAAACCATTTTGTGTTAATAATTCAAAAACATAAATTCAAGGAACGTAATTTCACCCGTTTTTAAAAAAAAAATCAGTGTTTTTCTCCAATGTACCCCATTTGTACCCCCTGTTTTTTTGCATGTAATAGTTGGAATATTGTAAATTTGTACATTGCTTGAAAAATGAAGCAATTTTTATTTACATTATTTATAGACTATTTAATTTTATTTTTCAATGAAGAAAATTTTTATTTTTATTTGTTTTGTTGCATTATTTGGGTGGCAACAAATGATGTATGGACAGGGAATCTTCTCTTATCAGGAGCAACCTTACATACACATTAAGGGAATGTCTTCAAACGGCAAGTACGTGGTGGGACAAATTGGACCTCGGATGGGAGTACCTTTCCGCTATTCGGTTGATGAAGGGGTGAAAACTACAGAAGGGGTAGTTGCTGTTGGGGTAGCTAATGATGGCACTGTTGTTGGCAGGTTTCGCGATGCAGATGCTGAAGAGTTGGAGTGGGCAGGTCTCTATGTCGGGGAATGGGGACTGGGCAACTGGCTTGATTTGAACGCCACCGGTAATATGATGGGTGGAGGCGCTAACGTAATTTCTAATGATAAAACAATTATTGGCGGTGAAAATTCTCCTATACCCGGAGGTTTCCAGCCTGCAATATGGCGAATATCCGGCGACCAAATAACAATGGAGGAGTTTCCTGTTGAAGTTCCTCCTAATACATTAGTTATTGGTCAGGTTACTAAAATGTCGGGTGATGGACGAATTATGGGAGGCGAGGTACAGAACGGTAGATTTATGAAGATTGTTCATCTTTGGATAGATGGAGTGGTAAAAACCTTCAAGCTCCCCGATGGCAGCTTTTTAACCGGAAGTATAGCAATAAGCAACAACGGGCAGTATGTGGTTGTTAACGGCGGCGGCGGGGCTGCTTTCTACGATTTTGAAACAGGCGAATTGAAAAACAGGTATGCGGGCATTGAGGTTGTTGGCGTATCGGACAACGGGCTTTGCATCGGCTGGTATTCTGAAGGAGCCTGTTTTTTTTCAGAAAAAATGGGAGTTATGGGATTTTGGGACTATCTGCAACGCGCAGGAGTGGAACGTCCCGATTTGGGAGTAGAATACAGGATAGTTAGCTTGGGAGATATATCTGCCGACGGATTAAGCGTTTGCGGAACGCTACAGTATGAACCGTATGCTGACGCTGGCACTTCCGACGGGATTTTCCACGTAAAACTCGACCATCTTTTAGACATAAATGTGGAATTTGTGCATGAACTGAGATGGCTGGAAACAAGTCCGGGAAATATTGTGTTAAGCTGGGATGCTGTAGCTCCATCAGAGTCGGGCGATGTGCTGCAAGGCTATAATATTTATCGCAACAAGGTAAAAGTTAATACGGATCCAATAACAGCAACTTCTTACAGCGATTCTAACCTCCCGAATGGTAGTTATACTTATACTGTGAAAGCTGTATGGAGAAATTTCGGAGAAGCTACCGCTTCTAATCCACAGACAATTGTTTCGGCTATAGTAGATTTGCCTGTTTTCGAAGATTTCTTGGAAGGCTACGTATTTACAAGATATACACCGGAAGAGGGTTTTGTAGATATCATGTTAGGTCTGGACAGTCATTACTGGACAAGCAACGAATGGATTGTTAATTTTAACGGCGGAATACCGGTACCAGCATTGAGTCTTACCCTTCTTTCATTAAAAGATCACTACCGGTTTGATTTTACTTCGCCATGGATTCGCACCAACAATGCTTCCTCATTAACCCTGTCGTATAACCTGTATATTTCGGAATTGCGCAATGCTGCTGCAACAAATAACGGCAGACTCTATGTGGAAATGTATGATGGAACAGAATGGATAATATTATACACCCATACTCCTACTGCAAGCGGCACCAATGGTTTTATATGGAATTCGGTAGAGTTTCCTGCCGATAAAATTGCAGGCAGGGATTTAGTACGTTTCCGTTTCCGAGCTGAAGGCGATCCTACAGAGATTCCTTTCCTGTATCTACTTGATAACGTAGCATTTTCACAGGAGAAGTTTGCTATTATAAAACCGGCTGATGTATCTGTTAATTATGACAAGAATGATAACCGTGTTTACCTGAACTGGTCTGACCCCAGCGGATATGTTAAATTGTCGTATATGGAAGATGAAAGTAACTATCTGAAAAATGTTATAGGTAATAATGGTAAACCTTTTATTGCCGCAATAAAATATACGGCAGACGACCTGAAAAATTTTAACGATTATACGCTGACTACGATGTCTTTCTTCCCGCCTTATTTGCAATCCGTTACGCCGACTTTCCAGCTGGTTGTTTACAAGGGAAAACAGCTCGTACATTCGCAGAATATTCCTTTGGTTATGTTACAGAGCTGGAATCAAATTGCGCTGGACAAGCCTGTTAAAATAGAAAGCGGATACGACTACTATTTCGGAATAAAAGTGCTTACGCATGGAAATAACGACTTGCCGCTTGGTTTGCAGAAAGGCAGATATGCACTTGACGGTTCAACTCCTTTGGAATTGTATGATGGAAGATCAAATCTGACTTCGGAAGACGATGGACAAACATGGCAAACTTTATTAAACGAGGATCTTGAAGGAGTACACATGATTAAAGCCGAATTGAATAAAAATCCGGCAGGCAGCAAAAATCGCTATAATCTTGGATATTATGTTCTGCGCGATGGACGATCAATATTCAACAACGGCGAAATAACCATTGCACACAATGTTGTAGATATGACGCCAAATTTAAGCAACGGACATCCGGAATCTTGTTATAAAGTAGTTGCTTATTACATAAACCATGAAACAGCAGAAGGCGATGCGCAGTGCGTTAGCGTAACAGCAATACCTGACGTTGCAAATGGTGCGGCATTTAGCGTATATCCCAATCCGGTATCCGATATGCTGTATATTGAAGGCGAATATATCAGCGCCAGACTGTTGACCCTGAGCGGACAAACTGTTAAGACAATTAACGGCAACTCCGTATCTGTCAAGGAAATTCCTGCCGGAGTGTATATTCTGGAAGCGACAACAAATTCGGGCGTGATGAAAGAAAAAATTATAGTAAAATAGTAAGTAATAAACTAAAATTGCGACATTCCCTGTCGCGACGACAGGGAATGTTTTTTAACAAAAGAAATTTAATTTATCAATATTTAATTTTTATTTTTTATGAAAAAAAGTATCTTTTTATTTTGTGTTTTCCTGCTGAGCGCTACTAATATTTTTGCGCAAAGTGGATCCGTCGGTACGCTGACATGGACTATTGATGATGGTACGTTGACGATTAGCGGTAATGGTCCGATAACAGGTTTTTTGCCTATGAATCCGGGCGGTCCATGGAAAACTTATGCAAGCAGTATTACTGCTGTTGTTGTGGAAGAAGGCGTTACTGCAATTGGTAATATGTCCTTATTGAATTTACCAAATTGCACTTCACTGTCTCTTCCTGTAACTACGTTGACGTCTATTGGAAATCAAGCTTTTGCCAATTGCCCGCTGTTGCCTGCTGTTGATATTCCGGGCAGTGTGACAAGCATTTTAGACAATGCTTTTAATTCATGCTTGGGCTTGCAAAAAGTTACCGTACAATGGGATACGCCATTAACTGTTAATGCTAATGTGTTTAATAACATTAATCTTTCCAACCTCACCCTGAAAGTTCCCGGTGGTAAAAAAAGCGTTTACGAAACAGCCGACGTATGGAAAGATTTCGGCACGATTGAAGAAATGGGACAGACTACAGGTCCGCTGGAATGGCTTCTTGACAACGGCGTATTGACTATTAAAGGATCGGGCGAAATGCCTGATTATGAATTTATGCCACCCAACGTAGCGCCCTGGAACGCTTCCCGAAGCAGTATCACATCTGTTGTGGTGGAAGAAGGCGTAACTAAAATTGGAAATAATGCGTTTTTGTCCTGCAATAATCTAACGTCTGTATCTATTCCGCGCAGCTTAACGTCTATCGGGACTGCGGCTTTTTCCGGTTGCTCGCAGCTGTCGGCTGTTGATATCTCAGACAAAGTGACAAGCATTGCAAACCAGGCTTTTTCCGGTTGTGCAGGCTTGCAAAACGTTAGAGTACACTGGGCTGAGCCTTTGGCTGTTGGCAATGTGTTTCCGATGGTCGATCTTGGCAATGTAACGCTGACAGTGCCTTATGATTCCAAAGCGTTGTATGAGGCTGCCAATGTTTGGAAAGATTTTGGAACAATTACATCGGTTGGCGGAATAGCCGGTAATCTTGAATGGAGTCTTGAATACGGCTTATTGACGGTTAAGGGAACAGGAATGATGCAGGATTATGAATTTATGCCGCCTAACGTAGCACCCTGGAGCGCTTATAAAAGCAGTGTCACATCTGTTGTGGTGAAAGAAGGCGTAACTTCAATTGGAGCATTTGCATTCCAGATGTTCAGTAACCTGCTTGACGTATCTTTTCCCGCCGGTTTGGAGTCTATTGGAGTTTCAGCTTTTGACGGTTGCTCGAAACTGAAAAATATTGATATTCCGGTCAGCGTAAATAACATTGCAAGCAAGGCTTTTAACAGCTGTACGGTTTTGCAAAGTGTTAAAGTACACTGGAATACGCCATTAGTCATTGTTGCTGATGTGTTTAATATGATTGATCCGGCTAATGTTCGTTTGACAGTGCCTTTTGCTACAAAAACGTTGTACCAGGCTGCTGATGTATGGAAAAATTTTATAATTCAAGAAGAACCAGACCCGTGTGCAAACGGACAGATTAATTTATATGACATAAGCTGGAGATTTTGCGCCGACAGCGACAGTACGCTGATACTGAGCGGTCAAGGTGAAATGCCGAATTTTTATGAAGATCCTATTGTGCCATGGGCTGCTGCGCCGTGGGCAATTTATCGTTCTTCAATCAATAAAATAATTGTAGGAGAAGGCATTACAAATATCGGAAATACGGCTTTTGAAGATTTCGAGAATCTTGTTTCCGTCACTCTTCCCGAAAGCCTTACGTCGATTAGAAAGTCTGTATTTTCGGGATGTAGCGCCCTGAATCAGATCAATATTCCGGTTGGCATAACATCCATCGACTCGCTGGCTTTTGCAGAATGCACCGCTTTAGACAGCGTTTTCGTACATTGGGATACTCCATTAGATATTCCCCTGAATGTGTTTGAAGGAGTTTCTTTAGATAACGTAATTCTGTCGGTTCCCGAAGGAACAGAAGCGCTTTACAAAGCTGCTAATGTGTGGAAAAATTTCAAATTCATCAACGACGAACCTGTAGAGTCAGGAACTACCCTACTCGGATATTCAAGCGACAATATAAGGACGGCTGTAGGAATTGGCGCATCCTATTCGGCGGAAGCTGCCATATTAATTCCGAAAGAAATGTTGAAAAAATATGTTGGAAATTTCCTTAAACAGGTTAAGGTTGGATTCGGCGCTCACCCTGCTACTAAAACAAAAATATTTGTCCGTTCATCACTCAACGATGAGCAGGGATATAGCCAGGATGCAGATTTTGAAACCTCGAAATGGAATGAAATAACTCTTTCTTCGCCATACGAAATAGTTGCCGACCAGGATCTGGTTATCGGATATTCATTTTTGTCAGGCAGTGGAAACAATGTTAATCATATAGGTCTTGACGATTCTCAAAACACAGACGCCAACGGCGATTATCTGCGCTATGGTCGTGGAACTTATTTGGGAGCATGGATGCATATTGGCGAACAGGTAAATGGAAATCTGTGTATCATTGGTGTAGTGGAAGGTGAAAACATGTCGCTGCATGATGTTAATTTATACGAACTGTATGTACCTTCAACAATTGATGTTAATGAAAAACTGTCAATAAAAGGAAATTTCAAGAACGAAGGCGGAAAAAATGTTACCGATTTGGAAGTAAGCTACAAGATAGGCGAAAACGAAAAAGTAATTAAACCGCTTGCAGAATTGGATATTGCTCCGGGCGGCAAATATACTTTTACAATTTCCGACATAGAATTTGAAAAGGAAGTAAACCGTATATATCAGGTGGAAGTATCCATAGAAAAAGTGAATGGAAAAATCGACGATTATCCTGAAGACAATACTTTGCAGAGTGATGTACGCATTTGGGATGCTCCTGATGCGCCTACCATTGTAAGTACCGCTCCTTCAAACAAAAATGTAGTCCTGGAAGAATTTACGGGAATAAACTGTCAATGGTGTCCTGCCGGACATAAAATTGCCAATGAAATAAAAGCGGCTAATCCGGGCAGGGTTTCCGTAATCAATATTCATACGGGGATATATGCAAACGGCACTACTCCTGATTTTACAACTGCTTATGGCGCAGCAATAGACTCGCAGGCTGGAACAACTGGCTACCCCATGGGAACAGTTAACAGGCATCTTTTCGCGGCGGGTAGTGGCGTAACAGCTCTTGACAGAAGCTTTTTCGTAAGAAGTTCCAACGAGATACTTAGACAGGCTTCATACGTTAATATTGGCGTTAAAACAGATCTTAATGAAGAAACGCGCGAACTGATTGTTGACGTGGAATTGTATTACACTGCTCAGGGCAGCGCAATTAATATGCTGAATATAGCTCTGGTACAGGACAGTATTATCGGTCCGCAAGTAGGAGCTTCCGCTAATTATCCGGCAATGGGTTCGGATAGCAGGTATCAGCATAACCACATGTTGCGCGACTTGATAACAGGACAGTGGGGCGATTCAATCAGACAGACAGCAAGCGGAACGTTTGTCGCAAAAAGATATTACTATGTTGTTCCGGAAAAAGTGAAAGATACGCCTGTCAATTTAGACAAGATAGAAATAATTACTTTTGTGGCGCAGGGTAGCCAGGAAATCATAACCGGATGTTCAAACAAGAGCATCGAAACAGGTTTCTCTTCTCCTGAAGTCAATAACGGAATCACGGCGTATATAGCCGACGGATACTTGTATATCAATTCGGAAGTGCCTGTTCAAAGTGCAGATGTTTATGCAGTTTCGGGTCAGCAGGTGTTGTCGGTATCGAATATTGATCATGCTATTTCGGTTGCAGCATTGTCTTCCGGCGTTTATACAGTTAAACTGAAAACGGCTGAAGGATATAAAATCGTGAAAGTAATATTTTAGAGTGTAGATATTAGAGTTTAGAGTATAGATATTAGAGTATAGAGTTTATGTGTTAAAGTATGGAATTTGTGTATTTATAAAACTCTATACTCTAATTTTTGAAAAAACTATGGACATTTTAAAAAACCTGTTAAGTCTTTGAAACTTAACAGGTTTCTGTATAAATTTTTGAAAAACCTATGGACATTTAAAAAACCTGTTAAGTCTTAAAGACTTAACAGGTTTCTGTATAAATTTTTGAAAAACTATGGACATTTTATAAAACCTGTTAAGTCTTTAAGACTTAACAGGTTTCTATATAATATGGTTTTATATATCGTCATTTTACGCTCGTGTAGGTTTGCAACCTGTGCGAAATACAATTACAGTTTTTTTTTGCATTATCAATGCAACTCTGTTTTCACGTATTTCAAATTATTCAACGCCTTTTCGGTGTTAAACGAAAGTTGGTCGAAAAGCGTGTGTGTGTTCAGGCGTATAATAGTTTCTTCCAATGTCAAAAGCCCGGATTCATACAGCGTAAAAGTTTGATACAGCGTATCATCGGCAACCGCACCCATTACAAAATCGTAATTGTGTTGCAATTCGCCGCGTCTGTTTGCTATTACAAAATCCAACCATTCGCGCGTCGGTCTTTCAAAAATTAAAACGGAAAATTTTTTATCTGACAAAACATAATCATCTAATTCATATATATTTATATAGGCATTTTCGGTATGCAGCCGCTCGCTTTTGCTCTTTGCCCATGCAATTGCCTGTTCTTCGCTTGTGGTAGTATAAAAGCCGTTCCCAAAATCTAAAAAGCGATTGCTAATGCGAATTTCAGGCTTTTCTACAATTTTCGTACTGCCGTGATAAAGTATCATTTTTATTTATGATTATCGATAAAAGATTGAATATCAGCCATTAAAAAATTTTTACCCTGTGTATGCAAAACCTCATAACCACTTGTAAGATATTGAATTACACCATATTTTTTAAATTCTGCAAGCGCCTGTAAGCCGGAAATTTGCCTTAAAAATTTGTAATGTTCGAGGCAAAAAATGATAAATCTTGATATTGCTTTTTCGTTATTCATATCTTAAAACTATTGCGGAAGCGTTAAAAATCCTGTTTCTTTTTCATTATCAAGCAAATACAGTAACATTTGCGGACTATAATGCCACATTTTTGTTTCTTCACGTTCCAAAATTGCGTAAAGTTGAGAACTGTAAAGATAGTCCAACGCATCTTGCAAAGGCATCTTGCGCTGCGAAATCAGCAGTTCGACAATGCTTTCTATCTTCAAAGGAAATATGGCTTCAAATTGCTGTTGCATAAAAATAATATTTGAAAATGCGAAATTACAATTTTATTTTGGTTTTACAAAATCGTTTATACCAACTTTTTACGCTCGTTGCTGGCGCGGCTTTGCAATCCGTGCCTTTATGTTACAGGTATCACTGGCGTGTCTTGCAAAGCCGCTAATTCTTGTTTGAACATTTCATAAATTATTTGTAGAGAAATATTTTGCATTGTAGCAGTTGGGTTTGTCAGATTTTCATAAGTTCTTGAATTTAAGAACATTCTGATAGCATCAAGTTCTGATAAATTATTTTCTATTGCAAGTTGCTTAATTATCTCATTACTAATATCTTCTATTTCAAATAATCTATCATCATCTACGAGTTCGAGCGCAAAAAGCGACTCAACGGTGCAGAAACAAATTTGGTGCGTAAATTCTCTGTATTTTATTTTTTCAATCAATGTTTCAACCGAAATTTTGCCTTTTAAGTATCTGTCAATTTGCGTTGTAACCCAATCGTCAGCAATTGCGCCTTCCACAATATCGTAGGCGTGAGTAGGGTGCGCAATACGCCGATTGCGGTTCATCACGATAAACTCAATCCATTCCTGCGAGATTGTTTCAAATTTTTTTAGTCGCATTCCCATTGTAACAGGGTATGCCTCAATGTATTCAAATTCGGTAACAATAGGCTGTGTACCATTTGTTGCCGCAATGTCTAATGCACGAGCGTGAGCGTGTTTTCGTATGTTCGTAACGTAAAAACCACGCCCAAAATCTTTGAAATTCCCGCTTTTCGCGAGATTAATTTCTTCAATTCGCACATCGCTGCCGTGATAAACTCTCATAACCAACCTCCGTTTTTTCGGCATACCTGCAATAAAGTCATACAGGTATTATGTTCCGACTGCGTGTGTTCGTAGTCGTAATTATTGTAAAGAAAAGTTAGTCCGCCGTATTGGTCAAGATAACGAAAAGCATTGGGAATAAGCATCTTAAACCCGCGTGCAAATCTGATAATTATAAAATTCATATAATTTATCAGATTTTCATTTTCCCTGCTAAATGTTTCCATATAAATTTATTTTTTAATTCAAAAATATTTAACCCACTTATATACCACAGTTTAGTATTTTGTTGCGGCATAAAAATAATATTTGAAAATGCGAAATTACAATTTTATTTTGGTTTTACAAAATCGTTTATACCAACTTTTTACGCATACTTTACCCAAAGATTATTGGTTTCGACAAATTGTCGCAATACCTTTGTTTCTTCTCGTTTGAAATACTTGTTGTTTTTATCCATAACGCCTGATGTCGCGCTTCGTTCAAGGTAAGGGAGGATTGTTTGGATAATTGTTCCATACCTAATCGCGACATTTCCTAAAATGATATATTGTATTTCATCTTGCATTTATATTATTTTTTAATGTCAAAGTTCGACATTTTTATTTGATTATACAAATAACAGGTTATTTGCGCCGGAAATTATAGAGGCGCGGCTTTACAAGCCGCGCCTGCGATTAGAGATGATTGAGATTAATTATCTTTCTATAGCATAACCGTCCTTTGACGTAAAGTTGTCGGCGTCAATCAGTCCGTCAAAAATCAGTCCATCTTTGAATAAGTGGTCGTAATATACATTCAGTTGCCCGTAAGGAACGTTTACTACCACGCCGCAGTTCAGATACAGGGAGCGGAAAACGGTTTCGTGTCCGTCTATTGCTCCTTCCCACACTACCGAAGCGCCTATTTCGCTGCGTACTGCCCTCAGGGTATCCTGCGCTTGTTCGGCATATTTGCTTTGCAGCGGCTCGGCTTTTTGCAGCTGGGCAAGCCATTTTACGGCTTTTTGCATTTCTTTGGTTTTTACGCGCAGCCAGTTGTTTGAGTACTTTTTTACAGGATTGTCTTTCAGGAAACACAATTCCTGTTCGGGTTTAGGGTCTGTTACCAGAAAATGATACAAATATTTGTAAACTTCTCCATCGTTTGGACTTGTATCTCTCGAATAAATTACCCGAAACATATAATCGCCGCCCGAATCGTCGTCGCCCGAATCCGGGAAATTGACAAGATACGATGAATAGGCGTAGCCTCTGTCGAAACGGCAAAGTTCATTGTTGCCTCTTTTGCCGTGATAAATATTGTTGGAGATATAAAACAGACCGCCTTCAGCCGTGAAAGCGTTTTCGTTGTCATCTGTTTTTGTAAAAAAACAGTTGTAGTTAAAATGTTCAAATTCGCCGTCCATTTCTATTGTTGCTTTTGCATAGTCGGGAATGTCCTGAACCGTTTTGCGGCTCTTTCCTGCGCCGCCGCTGCAAGCCGTTATTCCGGTAACGGCGAGCGAGATTAATAATAGATTTTTTACATTCATTGTTATAATTTTTTTATAAACCTGTTAAGTCTTAAAGACTTAACAGGTTTGTCGATTACTACCGTTTAATAAATTTAGCCGTCTTATTTCCCGCTTTCACAAGATAAATTCCTTGCGGCAAACCGCCGATATAAATTTGCAGTTGTGAGTTTTGGGATATAAGCCGTCGTCCTGCAATATCGAAAACAGAAACCTGTCCACCCCTGTAATTGTTAATTATTAATTGTTCATTGTCAATTAAAATTTTCAATTCTTCATTTTCAATTTTCAATTCTTCAATCGCCGTCGTTGTGTTTTCAATCGCCGTTTCGCTCACCTCGTAGGCAAGTTCGACGGTTTGACCGTCTTCGGTAATCGTTA
>JAIRPX010000105.1 GCA_031256775.1 Dysgonamonadaceae bacterium | reverse complement strand
GAAGGTTTCGGACGATGTCCGAAAGCTTCTCCGACACCTTTTTGGGACTTTTGGACGACGTCCGAAACCTTCCCCAGAGTTTTTTGGGACTTTCGGACGACGTCCGAAAGCTTCCCCAGGCTTTTTTGAGGCTTTCAACCAACGGTTGACGCCCTGTACATCACAGATTCGCTTTATGGCTACCGGTAGAAATCACCCCGCTAACTATCTCTTGCCTTGAAAATTTCGTGCGTTTGCCCAAAAGAGACCATTTCACAATAGATGTGAGATGGCCTCCTTTTTAAAATGTTATTTATTTCTTACGCAGCGTACCGGAAAAGCAGCCAAGTTTCCCTGCCAATCTCTGGTACTTATGCCACCGCTGCCGTCTATCCACATGACATATCTATCCCATTCGTTAATGCTGGTAGAACTTGTAATATTAACCGGCCACCAGACACTCATAGAACCGTTATCCCTGTTACGGTATCCTGTTTTCGGAATGAAAATACCTCCCCGCATATTGTCTTTAGTTGCCTGAGCAGCTTCCGAAGCAGGTATTCCAACCACAGCACCATCTATAGCAAAACCGCTTTGCGCACTTGTACGCCACGCAAATTTCGGATTTCCGGCATTGCCTACCAGAGCTTCTATTTCGCTTACCGTAGGGATGCGCCAGCCATCCGGACATGGATTATTTTCCTGTTTCCATTCGGGCATGCCACCTACTTGACCGGTCGGAAATCCTGCCGGTGCAGGATCGTTAGCGCCTCCGATTGGCCAACCTACTTTCGAATTGTACTGATACAGCAGTCCAGGCACATCAGGAGCCGAAGTAAAATTTCCCGGCTCGCCTACATCGCATTTCGCCCAAAGAAGTCCGTTTATTTCCACATAATCGGAAACATAACTTTGCTGAACGGTAATTGTTTCTCTCAATCCGTTACTGCCGCTTACCGTAATCGTGGTTGTACGTTGATTTTCGTCAGGTAGTGCAATAACATTTACTGTAAAAGTTCCGTTGTTGCTTCCCGAAGAATTAGACAGTGTACACCATGATGCACCGTCGCTGAGTGTTGCCGTCCATGTCGTTTTGCTGGTTACGGCTACCGGATAGCTGCCCGCATTACTCGAAGCGGCAATAAAAGACGGCTCTACTGATAAGTGAAGTTTACTCGTTTGCAGTAATTTTACGGTTTTCACTTCTGTGCCGGCTGTAATGATAATCGTAGCGGTGCGGTCTTCCCACATGTTTTTAAGCGACTGTATCCTTAATTCAAGAATACCGTTGCTGTTTAGAACGGTGGGCAACATAAAAATCCATCCTGTTTCTTCAGGATTGCCGTATTCAATCGTTGCTTTGGAGGCAACGCTGCATGTCACCGGCAATGTGATAACTCCTCCGGAATAAGGCACTTGCAATTCTTCCGCGTTTACCGTCAAATTTGGCGTGGCGGAATCGTCTTTACATCCACACATCACAAACAATGTGCAAGCTGTAACTATATTTAAAAGATATTTATTCATAATATTTAATTGTAATAAAGTTATTTTATTCAGTAGCGCCCTCTCCGGCTGTCAGCGTCCAGCCCGGGTTTTGATACAGGGGTGATGCTGATACATCGCTCGCTCCTGTAATCAGGAAATGCTGTATGGCAATGGGTTCCAGATAATGAGCCATATTCCACCGGTATCCGTTGTACACATGATTATTACTGATAATGTGGTATGGAGCCAGGTATTTGCCGAATGATTGCGGTGAAACATTTACGTTTTCCCGGAGTCCGCCCGGATTACCGGCAAGAAAATCGGCGTCCGTCGCCATTTTATCCCACAGGTTTATCCCCAATACGTGATAGGGTTGAGTCATCATTTGATCCATTGAGCGCCAACGCCGGATATCTGCCGGACGAAATCCTTCCGCCATCAACTCACAACGACGTTCGCGACGGATATTGAACAGTGTCGGATCGATCAATTGCCCTGCCGAATAGGCTCCCCAGTCGGTTTCCGCTTCCTTGTTCATATCCGTATTGGCAATGGTAACGTTGTAGTCGCCGACTTTCGAGCGGTCACGAATGGCTTTCCAGTATTTCTGTGCATCCGAATCCAGAGTTCCGGTCTTTTCGTAACAAGCCTCTATATAATTCAAATAGCCTTCTGCTGCCCTGAAAATAATGCATCCTACCGTACTTTGCCTGCTGGCAGCCTCATAGCCGTCTTTAAAGTTCAGGCCTTTGCGTATGGCGTAGCCGGTGGTCCATTTTAAGGATGCCGTAGAATTGATGATATACGGATAAGGTTCAATCTCAAATGCTTCCTGACCTGCGGCAGTATGCAAATTCCTGTCACCCGGTTTTTTGAAGAAAATTTCGGCGCGTGAATCGCGATCTGTTGTAATCTTTTTTAAATCGTCATCGCCGGCATAACCTGAACCGGAGGCATATATCGGTTTCCCGTCGCTCATCACGAAAGCATCCAGCATACTTTTGGTTGTTCCGTAACCTTGATTTGCAGCAGAAGCAAATTCTACAACCTGATTGGTTACACCGGCCGACTGGCTGTATTGCTTCCATAACAGTACTTCGCCGTATCCATTCATATTTACAGCGCCAAACATGTCAAAATAAGGATTACCTGCAGCAGACGGACTGTTTTGAAATACTCCGGTGTTGTTTACCAGAGCATATTTATCGGCAACTGTTTTTGCTTCTGTCATAGCCTGTGTCAGGAAATAATCAATTTCCCTGTCAATATCTCCCGAAGGATAGGCATAATTGCTGTTATAGTCTTTCTGCTTTCCCGGCCAGTTAGCGCCATTCGGTACAAAAGCTGTTCCCTTGAAATATTTCAGCCATGTTCCTTCATAGAGGGCTACACGTGATTTGAAAAGGCGTATACAGTCTTTACTCAATCTGTTTTTCCCGCCAACGGGAGGATTGTCTAACATTAATGATAACGCCTTATCCAAATCGGACAGAATAAACCGTGCCACTTCATTGCGAGGCGCCCGTTTACTTTCTGCGACAAGCGTTTCAAGATTGTCGGGCAATACTTTGGTAATTATTGGAAAATCTCCCAATGCCTTCAACTTATTAAAATATGCAAAAGCTCTAAAAAAATAAACTTCACCTATGCTATGACGGATATTCTGATCTACTCCTGAAATTTTCCTGTTCTCGAACGCAGGGACAACAAAATCCAGAAAATAATTACATCTGTAAATATCGACAAAGTTGTACTGGCCTCCGGTCTGACTTACCCGCCAATAACCGGGAGCGTACATATCGCTGGGGGTAACATAGGCCATATTATCGGTATGTACATCATTTTGCCAGATACCCCAACCGTTATGTACTGGAATTATATTGTACAAATCAGTGGCATAGGCCATCACATTTTCTTCGGTCGAAAGATATTGGTCAGGAGAGAGTTGAGACAGAGGCTCCTGATCAAGAAAATCATTACAACCGGCAAGTAGCAGCGCCATGAAGCCTGTTACATATATTCGTTTTAAAATCGCATTCATATTGTTTATATTTTAAAAAGTTACACTTAATCCCACAGAATATGTTTTAGTCAATGGATATACATTTCCAAAAAAGTTTTCACCGATTGTTTCAGGATCAAACAATTTAGTCATTTTAGTGAAAGTCAACAGGTTTTCACCGGAAAAATATATCCTCAAATTCTGAATGCCGGCTTTCGAGATGATTACCTGCGGCAAACTATAGCCGATTTGCAGATTTTTCAACCGCATATAAGCTGCATTTTGCAGATAGAGTGTTTGCGTATTGAAGTTCTTCCCGTTGTCAAAATAGGGACGCGGATAGTAGCTGTCGATATTCTGCCCAAGCGGATGGTCTACATCATCCCGGAAATAGTCGAGATGTTCCGGCATTACCATTGTGCCCCATTTCGACATGCCGCCGTTGCCGAAGAAATACCGGCCTCCCTGCCAAATATCCCTTTTGCCCACTCCTTGGAGGAACATGCGGAAATCAATTCCTTTCCATGCAGCCGTCAGGTCGATGCCGAAATTGTAACGGGGCGTAGTGTTGCCGATTACTTTCAGGTCGCCGTGGTCGTCAATGGTATTAGATCCCCAGTCGACATATCCGTCGCCGTTAATATCCTGATACATCACATCACCTGCTTGCCAGTTGGAACCCAGCCTGTCCTGTCCGCCGTTAGGCAGGGTGGCCAGATGCGCCTGCATTTCCTCATCAGAGCGGGCAATGCCTGTACTCTCGTAGCCCCATATCTCGCCCCACATCTTGCCTGTGTAATAACGGTCAAGCGTTCCTGATGGGTTGGAGTAACGGGTGATGGTAGCTTGTGCATCGGATAGCAGGAGCCGGATACCGTAGTCAAGACTACTGAATGCCCGATCGCGCCATGCTAATTCAATCTCAAACCCTTTCGATTCCAAATCTGTATTATTGGTGTTGGGAACACTGGTTCCAAGTATAACCGGCAATTCGTCAGCCGGTCCTATCATATTCAGGGTATTGCGAATAAAATAATCGAAAAAGCCGGTTAACCGGTTATTAAACAGGCTGAAGTCCAATCCGATGTTTTTCGACTGTATTTCTTCCCATGAGAGAGATGCACTGATGAGTGACGGCGGCCAGGCTATATTGGGTTTTTGTCCGTTGATTAACCATGGACCTGCTGAATTGGCAAAACCCATAGCCTCATAAGTTGGGTAATATGAGTTTGTATTTTGGTTCCCCAAAGAACCGTAGGAAGCGCGTAATTTCAACATATTGACGGTAGATGCCAGGGGTTGGAAAAAGTCTTCTTTGGCTATGTTATAACCCAAAGAGAAAGAAGGAAACAGCCCCCAGCGGTTATCATTGCGGAAACGCGACGAACCATCGTACCGCAAATTAGCCTCGAACAAGTATTTCTCCATGTAGTTGTAGTTCAGACGGCCAAAGAAACCGGCGGTTCTCCATCTGGAATATCCCCCTGAAACAACGGGCGGTACCGCTGTTCCGTTGAACAATCCCGAGGCTGTATTGATGGTAGCTATATCAGGTACGATCAAACCTTCCTTAGATGCGTAAACTGTATGTGTATTATATTGTTCTGCTTGGAAACCAGACATCACTTTCAAATAATGGCGGTCGGCAAATGTATGTTCATAGTCGGTATAAACATTGCCATTAATATATTCATTTCTGCCAGCATCTTCTGCAACACTTGTGTGGTCGTACCATTTGCTACCCGGAGTAACACCGTCAATACAAGTTTGCCATATCATCTTGGTTTCGCTCTTGTTGAAGTAAGAAAAGTAACGGTAGTTCAAATCACCTACGATTCGCCATCCTTTCAGTGGTTCCAACACGAAATTGAACTGATGCGCCGTAGTAGTATTTGAAATATTTAGTTGCCCCCCATCGCGCATATTCAACATCGTATCGTTGAAAGGAAGTCCATTGGGGTCATATAGAGGGCCTACCGGCCACAACCATTGTCCGAAATAATAAAGCGTATTGTCATCCAGAAATCGAGGCTTGTGATAATTTTCCCGAATGAGCCGTGAACTGTATTGGATACTAAGAAAATCAAGGGGTTTAGCCTCTATTTTTCCGAATACGTTATAACGGTTCAAACCGTCCAAATCCCATTCAAGCACGCCATTTTCTTTCAGGTAATTTGCCGATACGAAATAATTCATTTTTGCGTTTCCGCCGGTTACACTGAAATTATGTTCCTGAGCTGTAGTCAAATCTTTAAAAAATACGTCGTAATAATCGATATTATCATTACCTTCGGTATAAGCAGTACCCCACATGTTGCCTACGGGGATTGTATTGTATGATATTTTCCCGTCGATATAATCTTTGATACGCTGTAAACGTTCCGGACCAATATCATTGCCGTAGCCCTGATTGTGGGCACAATCGTTGAAGTAGAGCGCCCACGAGTAAGAATCTGCCATTTTAGGCATATTGATCGGGGTATTGAAGCGGAAACTGTTGTTGTAATTAATGCTTATTTTGCCTTCCTTACCCTTTTTGGTAGTAACAAGTATTACTCCAAACGGAGCTCTCGAACCGTATATTGATGATGCGGCAGCATCCTTCAATATTGAAATGTTCTCAATATCCTGCGGATTGATTGAATATAAATCGCCTTCCATACCGTCGATTAAAACCAGAACGCCACCACTGGAGCCTTGCCCTATTGTAGCCAATCCACGAAGTTCCATACTCGGATTCTTACCGTACAACTCCCCGCTATGTTGTTTAATAGTTAAACCCGGCACTTGTCCCTGTAAAGCAAGAACAGCATTTGCCACAGGTACCGATTCCAGTTGTTTGCTGCTGACTGTACTCACGGAACCTGTCAGATTTACCTTTTTCTGGGTAGCAAACCCGACTACCACCACTTCATCCAGCGACTGCAAATCTTCCGACATCGCGATTTGCAACTGTGTCTGATTCCCGACAACAATTTCCTGCGCAACATAACCGATATATGCAAATTGCAAAACGGCGCCTTGCGACACAGTTATAATAAATTTGCCTTCCATACCTGTTGTTGCCCTGTTGGTTGTTCCTTTTTCCACAATACTGACGCCGATAAGCGCATCGCCACGCGCGTCAGTCACCGTTCCACTTACTTTGTGCTGGGCAAAAGCAGTGAACGTACTCATCAGAATACAAAGTATTCCTCCAATAAACTTTTTTCTCATAACATAAATTTTAATTTTAACAATAATAATTATTTAATCATCTCTCTCATTTGCACACAAAAAAAAGCGTGTAAACTTCACATTTGGTTTACACGCTTAATGACTAAATTAAGAAAGAACTGTCTTCTTTTATTTGAATTTATCCTTTATTTCTTCTAATAATAAATGATATATATCTTCCCATGAATGAGTATAAATACCTGTATCAGGATTTGTTAATTCTGTATAGATGTTTGAATTGTAAAGATAGTGCAATGCTTCGGATTCTTTAATTTCATATTCTGAAATAAGTGATTCGATAATTTTGTTGGAAATATCTTCTATATCAAAAAGTGCGGTGTCTTCAACCAATTCAAGCGCCATCAGTGATTCTACCGTACAGAAACATATTTGATGTGTTGGCTCCCGGTATTGAAGCCTGTCAACCAATTCCGTTAATGTTATTTTCCCCTTTCTGTAACGGTCTATTTGAGTTGTTACCCAATCGTTGGCAATAGGCCCTTCAACAATTTGATACGCATGGGCGGGATGGTTTACAGTTCGATTCCTGTTCAGAATTACGAACTGTACCCACTCTTCCGATACCGTATCAAAAGACTTCATTGCCATACGCATGGTAACCGGATAGGCTTCCATAAATTCAAATTCGGTAACAACTGGTTTTGTACCATGCAGAGCGGCTATATCTATTGCTCTTTGATGGGCATGTTTACGTATATTGGTAACATAAAATCCACGTCCGAAGTCCTTGAATTCGCCTCCTTTGGTAAGGTCGATTTTTTCAATGCGCACATCGCTGCCATGAAAAACCCGCATAATTATAACCAGCCTCCATTGTTACGGCAAATCCGGAGCAATGTCATGCAGGTATTGTGTTCGGATTGCGTATGTTCATATTCGTAATTTTTATACAGAAAATCCAGTCCGCCATATTTATCCAGATACCGGAAAGAATCGGGAATCAACAATTTAAATCCACGTGCGAAACGCAGAATAATAAAGTTGATATACCCGATACGATTTTTCGTTTCTCTGCTTAATGCTTTTTCCATATTGTTTTTTCCTGTTTGAAATACATGCCACAAAGATACAAATTAATTTCAAATTGAGATTTTTCGCCTTCAATTTTCAATTAAATATCGTGTAAACCAAAATGTCAAAGAACGCTGTTTCTTTACTGTATTTTATGCTCCTGCTGCAATAATCACCCGGATTTTGCGATTTGCAGTTGCATTTCCTCCAATAAACTTTTTTCTCATAAACATAAATTTTAATTTAACAATGATGATTTTTTAATCTAACATCTCTC
>JAIRPX010000293.1 GCA_031256775.1 Dysgonamonadaceae bacterium | reverse complement strand
TGCAAAAAATCATTCAGTTCTTCGTCTTCGCTTTCAAATGGCTTAATAACGGTGTCAAGTTTCAACTTTTTTAATTCAGGCAAAACACCTTTCGAGTTAAAATTCATAGCGGAAATTTTGCTATTGATTTAACCCATTCATAGTCTGCTTTCATTTTTGCTCTTTCCTCTTTGGAAATAGGCTTAACATTTTCCATTCGCTCCATAAAACGAACTGCGTCTTTTCCCCGCAATACAGGGGTATCTGCTATTGGACGTGCCATAATGAATAAATCTAAAAATTGATAATTACGGCAACAAAGGTAATCATAATTTTTCAGATGCACAAAACCCTGTTTCACAATATATACTCTGCACATTATGATTTTGTACATCGTCACGAAGGCGAAGCAATCCAGTAAAAAACTAAAAACTGATAACTAAAAACTGAAAACTAAACCGGATCTACGTCATATTGGATAATACAACTTTTATAATCAGGTTGTGCCGACAGCCGTATTTTTGTTTCTTCCAGGATTGTCCGCACGGTATTCATGGAAACCTGGATTTCGATTTTCAAGGTTATCCTGCGGAGATGCAGATTCTGAATATGACCTATTGCCGGTTTGTTAGCTCCTGTCACTCGATTACCTAACTTTTCGCGAAGCAAATCTGCATAGATGTCGGCAATTTTATGCACGATATCTTCGTTTTTATGTCTGATATTGACGTGAATAATCCGGCAAAAAGGCGGATAGTTAAACAGTTGCCGTTCTTCCATCTGCATATTATACACCGTTTCGTAGTCGTGCTGTATAACCGATTGAATTAATGGATGATCCGGATGCGACGTCTGTAAAATAACTTCGCCCTGCTTTTTTCTTCGTCCAGCCCTTCCCGCAACTTGCAACATCAGCTGGGCGGCGCGTTCATAAGCCCTGAAATCGGGAAAATTCATCAGGGCGTCGGCGTTCAGGATGCCAACAAGACTTACTTTTTCAAAGTCTAACCCTTTGGAAATCATTTGTGTGCCGATTAATATTCCGGTTTCTCCCGTTTCAAAACGGTCGATAATATCTTCGAGCGATTTTTTTGTTCGTGTGTTATCTGCATCCATCCGTTCAATGGGAATATCGGGAAAAAGTTCCGTTATTTCTTCCTCTACTTTCTCCGTTCCAAAACCAATCTGTTTCAATTCATTGTTTCCACATTCGTGACATTCTGACGGCAAATGGTAAGTTCGTCCACAATAATGACATGTCAGTCGGCTCAGATTCTTATGATATGTGAGGCTAACGTCACAAAAACGGCATCGTGGCGTCCATTCGCAAATCGGGCAAGACATAAGCGGAGCAAATCCACGCCGGTTTTGAAACAGCAGAACCTGCTCGCCAGCTTGAAGCGCTGTTTGCATTTTTTCTATCAAAAGGGGAGAAAAGACAGTCTTCATTTTTTTCTTCCTCTTCAACTCTTTAGTATTTACAGGGATAACAATTGGCAGTTCTGTTTCTTCAAAGCGTTTCTCTATTTTCACATATCCGTATTTTCCTGTTTGAGCGTTGTAGAAAGATTCGATAGAAGGCGTGGCGCTTCCCAAAACCGTTTTAGCGCCGTGCATGTTTGCCAGCATAATGGCTGCATTTCGCGCATGATAGCGTGGCGCGGGGTCCTGCTGTTTGTAACTTGGCTCATGTTCTTCATCCACAATAACCAAGCCCAAACGTTCAAACGGCAGAAAAACGGATGACCTCACGCCAAGTATGATTTCATAAGCATTGTCGCTCAACAAATTGTTCCAAATTTCTACTCGCTCATGATTATTGATCTTTGAATGGTAGATTCCCATCCTGTCTCCAAAAAAAAGTTTAAGCCGGTCGGTGATTTGTGCAGTTAAAGCAATTTCCGGTAAAAGATAAAGAACTTGTAGTCCGCTTTTTAGAGTTTCATCAATAAGATGCGTATATATTTCCGTTTTTCCGGAAGCCGTGACGCCGTGCAGCAAACATACAGATTTCTCTTTGAAACACTCAACTATTTCGTTATAAGCATGTTGCTGAAAGCTGTTCAAACGGTTCAGGAGACGAATCTCTCCGGAATACGACTGCAATCGACTTACAGGTTTTTCATAAGTTTCCAGGATCCCTTTTTTTATCAGGGAAGTAAGAATGGATGCACTTGAAAAACTTCTGTCCAACAACTCTTTACGGCTTATTTCCCTGCTATTCCCTACTATTCTTGAAAATTGAAAAAAAGACAGTAGTAAGTGTTCCTGTTTTGGCGATTTTTTTAGATACTCAAAAACTTCATTCACAGCATCCATTGAAGAATATGAAGGCGAAAGCCTGACAAACAGTTCTGTTTTAGGAGAATAGGCTTCCATTCTTCCGGCTGGAACAACCGCTTTGAATACTTCGCCCACGCTGCACAAGTAATAACCGGATAGCCATTCCCAGAAACGCAATTGAGTCGGACGCAGAATTGAGCGCTCGCTTTCGACAGTTAAGACCGGTTTTATATTTTGAAGATTTTCGGGAGGATTATCACGAATATTGGAAACTATTCCCGAATAATGGCTATTTTTCCCAAAACTAACATTTACAAGCGTCCCTTGTACGATTTGTGCCTCCATTTCAGGAGGCACAAAATA
>JAIRPX010000291.1 GCA_031256775.1 Dysgonamonadaceae bacterium | reverse complement strand
CCCCCCCCCCCGCAAATAGCTTATAATCAATTAGTTAACTATACTAATGAAATAAACCTGTTAAGTTTTAAAAACTTAACAAGTTTCGGCACGTTCTGCAAAAATAGTTTTAGTATCTGTTTAAAACTGCTTTTACAGCTGTTACTGGTATGTTTAATTTGCGGAAACGCATACGGACAGACAAGCGGGAATATTCAGGTTATAGGTTCAGTTTCCGACAACTTTACGGGCGCAATACCAGGCGTATTGGTGGCAGTACGGGGTACTACGTTGGGTACAAGTACCAATGTTAATGGCGAATTTACAATCACCGTTCCTTCCGACACTTGCGTTTTGCAATTTTCTTTTCTGGGTTATCAACCGGAAGAAGTGAGAATAGGAAACAAACGGGTGATCGCAGTTACGCTGAAAGAAAAAACCGAATCACTCGACGAAGTAGTCGTTGTAGCTTTCGGCAAGCAAAAGAAGGAAAGCGTAATCGCATCCATCCAGACTATTAACATGAAAGACCTGAAAATTCCTGGCAGTAACCTTACAACGGCTTTTGCAGGTAAAATTCCAGGTATCATTTCATATCAGACTACAGGGGAGCCGGGAGCCGACAATGCCCAGTTTTTTGTACGTGGCGTTACCACTTTTGGTTACAAATCATCACCCCTGATTTTGATTGACGGTTTTGAAGCCGATGCCAACGATTTAGCTCGTATGCAGCCAGATGATATCGAAAACTTTTCCATCCTGAAAGATGCTTCGGCAACCGCTCTGTATGGTCCACGTGGCGCTAACGGAATTATCATTGTCAACACGAAAGCCGGACAGGAAGGCGCTCTCAAAGTAAATGCCCGTGTGGACTTCAATCTGGCTACCCCTACTAAAAATATTGATTTAATGGATGGTATAACATACATGAACCTTTACAATGAAGCCTATCGCAACAGGAATAGCAGTAATGCAAACCTGACAGACTGGTACAGCCGACAAAAAATCCAGGCTACTGAAAAAGGCGAATTTCCGATGCTTTATCCCAACATCAACTGGTACAATCAGTTATTCAACAAGCAGACATCCAATACGAAAGCCAATCTTAACGTATCGGGTGGCGGTAAAGTAGCCACTTACTACGTGGCAGGCGGCTTCGACCATGAGACAGGCTTGCTGAAAGTGGATGATATGAATAAATTCAACAACAATATCGACATCAACCGTTTTCATATCCGCAGCAATGTGGTGTTCAAATTTTCCAAAAGCACAACTCTGGACACAAGGATTCAGGGGCGGTTTGAACAATACAACGGACCTGCAACTCCGGCAAGCGATATCTATAATATGGTGATGAACAGCAATCCCGTAGATTTTCCGCCTGTATATACGCCTGACGCTCAACATACCAACACTGCCTGGACTTTGTTTGGCACAACCCTGAACGGCGGCGTTAACCCCTACGCAGAAATGGTAAAAGGATATACTCGACGCGATGACAACACAATTAGCGCCCAAGCCACACTGATGCAAGATCTCAATTTCATTACATCAGGCTTGAAAGCGCAATTGAAAGCTTCCATCAACACATGGAGCTATTATTCCGCTACGCGCACATTCCGTCCATATTTCTACGCCATTATCGACAGCAATCCTATAACAGGCGAATATACACTGAAAAACACTAATACCGACGGTTATGCATATCTCGGCGACGTACTGCCCCGACGCGACTCCGAACAGCATCACTACTTTGAAGGACGTATCAACTGGGACAGAACATTCGGAAAACATTCCATTGGATTGATGACCGTAGGCACTATGGAAGAATATGTTCTCAACGGCGAAAGTACCTCGATCTATGCCGTTTTGCCAGAACGCAATCTTGGTAATTCCACTCGCTTTACTTACGATTACGACCATCGTTATTTCCTCGAACTGGCTTACGGATACAATGGCTCTGAAAAATTCGGCGCCAACCATCGCTTTGGTTTTTTTCCAACAGCAGGTGTAGGATGGCTGGTTTCCAACGAATCTTTCTGGGAAAACATGAAAAACAGAATCAGCAACCTGAAACTCAAATTCACTTACGGACAGGTAGGTAACGACGCCATTGCCGGACGGGAAGGTCGTTTCTATTTCCTTTCCAACATTGAAATTGGAAATAACAGGGATGCGACAACCAGCCCTGCCTACTGGGGACAAAATTTCAGCCATGTATATGGCGGTTACAACATTGTCCGTCAAGCTAATCCAAATATTGGCTGGGAAGTATCCACCAAAGTCAATATCGGACTGGAAGCCGGATTTTTCAAAAACGAAGACCTGAAGTTCCAAATTGACTTTTATCGCGACATACGCGACAGGATTTACATGACACGCACCCACATACTGCCGTTTTCACTTGGTTTGACTACGGAAGTAGCCGGAAATATCGGGAAAGTCCAATCGCAAGGGATAGACGCTTCGCTTGATTACCAGCATTTCTTCAACAATGATCTTTGGCTGACCGGACGCGCCAACATGACTTATGCCGTCAATAAATATGTCTATCTCGACGAAGTGACTTACGCCGATAAATATCGGAGCAAAAAAGGGCAAAATATCAATCAAATTTGGGGTTTGGTTGCCGAAAGGTTGTTTATCTCCCAGACTGAAATCGACGAATCGCCCCGTCAAACGTTTGGCGGATATTATCCAGGCGACATCAAATACAAGGACATAAACAACGATAACGTCATCGACGAAAAAGATATGATACCCATCGGTCATCCTTGGGTGCCGGAAATACAATACGGATTCGGTCTTTCCGGCGGATACAAAAAATATGATGTTTCATTCTTTTTTCAGGGGAATGCCCGCTCCTCCATCCTGATCGACGCTGCCGCCATTACGCCCTTTGCCAGCAGGCGTAATGCCATGCAAGTAATTGAAAATAATTATTATAGCGAAACTAATCCTGATTTATATGCTTTCTGGCCTCGCCTGAGCGACGAAGTGTCGGCAAACAATACCCAAGCCTCTACATGGTGGCTGCGTGATGGTTCGTTCTTGCGCATGAAATCCATAGAGATCGGCTACAACTCAGACCGGTTCGCTAAATACGGCTTGAAAAACGCACGATTTTATCTGAGCGCAGAAAACCTGTTTTATATCAGTCCTTTCAAACTTTGGGATCCTGAAATGCGAAGCAAAGACGCCGCAGGAAACACAACAGGTTTAACAAACGGTTTGGTCTATCCTTTGAATCGCCGGTTTAATGTGGGCGTACTGCTTTCTTTTTAATTGAAAATTACAATAAATATACATAATATGAAAAATATGATAAAAAAATACATTCTTCTTGTATTGGCAGGACTGATGTTTTCCTGCTCCGACTACTTAGATATTGTTCCTGATAACGCACCTGATTTCAGTTCGCTGTTTACATCAAAAGCTGTGGCATACAATGTCCTGGCAAAGATGTATGCCTATATGCCGACAGACAACCGCGACTTAGATCCCGTACTGGCAGGAGACGAATGGGTGCATATAGTGATTAACGATACGCATAATGTCTGGCTTCAGGGAATCCGCTTGATGCGGGGATTGCAAACGCCATCGGCTCCAGTAGTTGACTGGTGGTCGGGAAACGGTGCGCCGCGCCTGTATATCCCCATACGCGAAGCTGACTTGATTTTGCCCTACATCGACCAAATTCCCGACTTGGACGCCAAAGGGAAAGCCGACTGGAAAGCGCAAATCAAGTTTATGAAAGCCTATTACCTTTTCCTCCTGCTCAACCACTACGGACCAATTGTCATTTACGAATCAACGGTATTGCCCGACGCCAAGCCCGAAGAAATGTTTCAGCCCCGTCGCAAGGTAGAATACTGTTTCGACTATATCATCCGCTTGATGAATGAAGCCATCCCCAACCTGGAACTCCGGAGGGGCGCAAACGATTTGGGACAGATTGACCAGGTGGGCGCTAAATCCATCAAGGCAAAAGTAATGCTATACCGCGCCAGCCCTTTCTTCAACGGCAGCAGCGACTACTACAAAAATTTCGTTGACTACGATGGACAACCTTTCTTCCCGATGGAAAGAAAACCCGAAAAATGGAAAGACGCTCTCGACGCCATCAATGTGGCTCTGGAAGCCTGTCGGGAAGCGAATATAGAATTGTATCGTTTTGAGGGCGCAAAATACGGATATGACTCTACGGCTGTACGCCTGAATCCCGACAAAATGCAAACCCTGTACAATTTACGAATGGTGCTTGTTGACCCATGGAACAGGGAACTGATTTGGGGAGCAAGCAACGTGAAAAACCAGGCGAGAGTGTTCGTAGCCGCCAATATCATGAAGCCCGACAAGGATGAATACGCCGGTCCGGGACCTGCCATGAATACGGATATGTGTCATCAGGCGCTTGGCGCTTCGCTGAACTCAATAGAACGTTTTTATACCAGTCATGGCTTGCCTGTTGAGGAAGATAAAACCTACAATACCGCTGCACAATACGATATAATTACTACCCCCGCTCAAAACGACCCTGCTTATATACCCTTACATGGTATTCTGCAACCAGGCGTACAGACCGTCCGTATGTATCTCGACCGCGAAATGCGCTTTTATGCCAATCTTGGTATTACCGGAGGTTATTGGCGTACGCAGTTTGTCCGTATTAAAACCATGATGATGAACGGAACAGACGGAGGAAGGCATATATCATACAACGGCAATTATCTTATAACAGGTATCGGCGTGAAAAAAGTAGGACATCCCGAATCGTTCTCCGGACAGCTGACAGCACAAGTGATATTTCCATATCCAATCATCCGCCTCGCCGACCTGCTGCTAATGAAAGCTGAAGCGCTCAATGAATATGCCGGTCCTTCGCAGGAAGTGTATGATGCGCTCAATCAAGTGCGAAGCAGGGCTGGTATTCCTGATGTGGAAGAATCCTACACCAGTTCCGACTGGGTAAAACCCGAAGCGCAGAACAAACATACAACCAAAGACGGTCTGCGGGAAATCATTCTCCGTGAACGGGCTATTGAATTTGCTTACGAAAATGCAACCTATTTTGGGGACATGCGCAGGCACAACCGTGCAACGGCTTCTTTCAATAAAAAAATGCGTGGATGGTCGCCACTCAGCAGTAATGCCGCCAATTTCTTCAAAGTTCAGGAAATAAACGAGGACAGGGTATTCACTGAACGTGATCAACTGGCTCCTATTCATGCTAAAGAAATGGAAATCAATACAAATTTGATACAGAATCCGGGATATTAATTAATTAGGAATTAAGAATTATGGAACAAGGTAAATTAAAACAAATGATATTATTGTTGGCAATATTCGTCTTTATGTTGAGCGGATGCGCCGAAGAAGAACGTTTCAAACAGGAAACTGATACAATACCGCCTGCAAAACCCACTTTTCTGCGGTCGGAAGCTTTGAATGGTGGAGCGCGGATTTATTATAGCCTTCCCACAGACGACGATGTGCTGGGTATTGAAGCTTCTTATGTTACCGGATCGGGACAAACCCATTCCTTTCTGGAATATTACACTCGTGATGTAATCGACGTACATGGTTTCGGAAGCGTTGGCGAACATTCTGTCAGTTTGCGCACCGTCGACAGGGCAGGAAATAAATCAGAGGCAGTGGTACAAACAGTTAAAGGCGACAGTTCGTTGATTGACTATGTGTCGCAAACCGTAAAATTCAAGCCTTCTTTCGAAGCTTTTTTCGTACAATGGGAAAATGTACTTAAAGAACAGGTGTATGTATCGGTCAATTTCAGTTATGCTGAAAACAATGTAAATCGTGAACATTCTATTGCTTTTACGTCGCGCGTACCAACGGAAAACCAGATTATCAAGGGAATACCGATTTCGCCTGAAACATCGGTGAAAGCGTCTTTGCAGGTGGGAGACCTTTACGGCAATAGTGTATCTATTGATTTTAACGACGTTCACTTGCTGTCCGACCACATCCTCCCCAAAGAGAACTGGAAGTTGTTACCAGTCGGAACAGTAATGGGTGGCTGCAAGCAAGCCGATGGTAGCCAGGACGACGGACAGATGTACAAAGTAATTGACGGAAAAAACGACTCCGACGGTTTGAAAAATTATTATTCTACCCGCGCATCCGTTCCGTGGAACATAATTATTGATCTTGGAGCCGAATATGAACTTTCCCGAATCGTTACGCATCAGCGCTATACCTACGACGGAAGCTTACGCGGCGCCTATTATCGCGCCGACAATGTGCGCTCCTACAATTTTTATGTATGGGACGAAATGACAACCCAATGGATACTCGTTCTGACAGGAGCGAAAGTTGAAGCAACCTCCGCCCTTACCGATGAAGATTACGTAAGGCAGGGAAATGCCGGTGATATGACATATATCTATCCCGACAATCCAGAATATACGCCGAAAACGCGCTATGTGCGTTATCAGGCGCTTTCTGGCAAGTATATTTCGGAAATAACATTATACGGAAAATAAAATATTAAACAATAAAAAAGATGAATACAATCAGAAAAACAATCCTTTTTGTATGCAGTATTTATTCCTCGTTAATCCTGACAGCATGTAACGACATGTACGACAACGTAAAGGAATTTGCCAGTGGAGAAAACATTTACACCATTGACGTCGGGGAATGGCAAGTGAGGGATCCATTTATTTTCGTGGATAAAAACGAAAAAATGTATTACCTGCATGTAAATGAAAATCCATCAATCGGCGTTTACAAAAGCAGGGATTTAAAGCAATGGAAAAAAGTCGGTAAATCATTTGTTCCCGATTCCATTTTCTGGGGAACTAAGGATTTCTGGGCGCCCGACATGGTTTTCTACAAGGGAAAATATTATTTACTGGTGACTTTCAGCAGCGATACCCAAAAGCGGGGAACAGGTATTCTTGTTTCCGACTCACCCGCCGGACCTTTTGTTCCCCTGATAAACGAAGCAATTACACCTGCCAACTGGACTTGCCTTGATGCTACGCTTTACATTGACGACAATGGTAATCCATGGTTGCTGTATAGTCGCGAATGGATTGAAGTGATTGATGGACAAATCATTGCACAACGCTTGTCAGATGATTTGAAAACGCTTTCCGGCGATCCGCACATTCTTTTCAAAGCTTCAGATGCACCCTGGACAGGAAGTATCAAATACAACGATTACATCACAGGTTATGTAACAGATGCGCCGTTTATCTATAAATCATCTGTTTCGGGCAAACTGTTTATGCTTTGGTCGAGTTACGACAAAAACGGTAAATATGCCATTGGCGTTGCCGAGTCAGGCAATGGAAAAATAGACGGAACATGGATACAGTTTCCCGAAACGCTCAACAGCGACGACGGAGGACATGCCATGATTTTTGAAGACTTGGACGGTATATTGCGGATTTCCTATCATGCGCCGAACAACAACTCGCGCATCACTGTACGCAATATACTGGAAGAAAATGGAATTTTAACAATTTATTAATCATATTTATTTATTCATTTTTAATTTTTATCATTATGAAAAAGATTATTTTTAGTTTTGTATTTTTATGGTCTGTTATGGGAGTCATTTCCCAGACAACAGAAACGGTCATTTATTCGAATGACTTTGAGGCTACATCTACCTCTCTCGAAGCGGTCGAAAACGGATTTGACTTTGGAGATATATGGGTAAGATGTTTTGGTTCGGAAGCATCATGGACACCCTCCATAGCGACTGGCAGTGAAGCTATTTCCGGGCAGCAATCTTTTTGCCTGGATATTGAAAATCCGGGAATCGAACCCTACGAACTACAGTTTATATTAAACAGGGATCAGATGCCTTTGGTAGGAAATGCAGATCACCGTATTTCTTTCAAAATCAAATCGGAAACGCCAAACAACCTGTTTGAATTACGCGCTGAGGGAAGATACCCGCTTCAAGGATTTTTCGAAATACAGGATGCAAATGTAGTGCAGGAAATCAGTTTTGTGATGAACGCCAGGGATCAGACTGCTGCTGAAACTACAGGCTTCAAATTGTGGTTTGGAAAAGTTTCCAATGTTGGAAAAGTATGGATCGACGACATCTCAGTTACAGTGCTGCCATCGCCGTTAATGTCCACTTTGGATGAAGATTTCAATAATGTTGAACTTAACGGAAATATACTTGGCGATTTTGATTTCACCACATGGACGCCATGGTATTATAGTTTGGATGCTGACGCTCAAGACGTCAATAACAAGTTTTTGCACATTCAAACGATTACGCCTGCCAATTGGTACGAATACCAGTTCCGGACATTAAAATATTGTATAGAAAGCGGCGTTAAATATACGATATCTTTCAAAGCCAAATCAGACGTTCCCAATACTATTAAGTTCAAATTTGAAGCTGCTTTAGATTTTGAAAAAATCATCACGCTTTCCGGTGGAGACGATTTTGAAACTTTCAGCTTCGAATCCCCCCTGACATTAAACAACGGTATGGTAGGCATTTTGTGGGCATTCGGATCGCCTACGGTCGTTGGCAGTAATATTTATCTCGACGACATCAAGATTACAAAGAAAGAAGTGGAGATTCCGGAATTATCTGAGTTGCAGGAAGATTTCAATAATGTTCAGTTTGATGGAAGTATTCTGGGCAATTTTGAACTCCCCCAATGGTCGGCTTGGGATTACAGTCTGGAAACTGATCCGCAAGACGTCAACAACAAGTTTTTACGTGTACAGCCTATGGAAGCGCACGAATGGTTTGAATACCAGTTCAGGACATTAATATATCGTGTAACAAAAGACACTAAATATGTGATACAATTCAAAGCTAAATCGGACGTTCCCAATACTATCAAACTCAAATTGGAAAACTCCGCCAGTTTTGATAAAGACATCACGCTGTCAGGTGAAGACGCTTTTGAAACTTTCACTTTCGAGACAGATTATGCAACGAAAGACGGTATGGTTGGTTTCTTATTTGCATTTGGATCACCTGCGGTCGTTGGCAGCAATATTTATCTCGACGACATCAAAGTCGTTAAATATACAGGTATTCCAGCTGTAACAAAACAATTCATCCCCATACAGTTCCGTAATAACCGTGTGGAATTTCCTGCAGATTTGCAAGCGCTTGCCCAAATATATGACTTGCGTGGCATCCTGATCAATCAAGGTAAGGTTGGAAATGGCAGCAATAGCCTTTACGTATCTAACGATTATTGTGCCGTTATTGTAAAGACAACAGATACAGATGGGAATATTGTCACTTCAAAAGTTGCTTTATCCCGTTAAAATAAAGATTTCCCCGACCACAGGTCGGGGAAATATAATCTGATTGAATCATGAAAAAATATATTTATTGTATTGTACTTTTATTATATCTTATATCTTGTGGCAATTCTTTGTCTCAAAACGAAGAACAGGGGAACGGAGGATATTTGTTTGCACACATGACCAATGAATCCTACGGTTCCATGTTTTACTCCATCAGTAGAGATGGGCTTGACTGGATGAAACTGAATAACGGGGAAAAAATATCCGGTTATCGCGGACATCCCGATTTTTGCAAAGGTAAAGACGGTAGATATTATATGATAGGTATTGATGAATACAAATTTCAACCGGTGCTGTGGGTTACTTCGTCGTTGACGTCATGGGAAATAGAAAAATGGTTATCACGAAACATATTCGACGTATCGGAAATGGATTATAAAACCGATATTAACTGGTATGGCGCTCCCAAAATGTATTACGACGAAGATTCAAAGCAGTACATCATAACATGGCATGCTGCGCATAAAAACTTCTCTGCCAACGGCAACGAAGAACACGACAAACCTTTGTGGCGGAGTATGCGTACTTTTTACATCCTGACTTCCGATTTTGAAACATTTACAAAACCCCAACGATTGTTTAATTTCACCGGACGTTATGAAAATATGGCTACTTTGGATGTGATTATCCGTAAAATAGACGGTGAATATTATGCTTTTATCAAAGATGAGCGTTGGCAGGAAGATATAAACGAGGGCTATAAAGCCATCCATATTGCGAAATCAAGCAATCTGACCGGTCATTACGCAAATCCTGGACCTGCTGTAACGGACGCCTGGCACGAAGCGCAAACGCTTGCACGAAATCCCGACGATACAGGCTGGTATTTATTCGCCGAAAATTACCCGAATAAATACGATTTGTATGAATCAGCCAGCATTGAAGGAACGTGGCAAAAGAAAACAACAAACGCAGCAAATATACGGCATGGATCTGTTATTCGCATAGATGAAGCCGTGTATCAATCCCTGCTCAACACATTTACCGAAATTTCGGCTACGGACAAACCGGTAGAAATAGCGTCGCCCGATGGGAAAAACAAAGTAATTATTACCACAGGCAAACAAGTATCATATTCCGTTTTCCGGAACGGAGAAACTATACTTACCGACAGCCGCCTGACATTAACGGCAGGCAATCATACTTGGGGAAAAGATACAAAACCCTCAAAGATAGAGCGCCGACAAGTCAACGATGCCGTTCAGTTTACTGTTCCCCGAAAATATCGTTCCACACAGAATCATTACAATGAAGTGTCGCTGCAATACGAAGGATACCGTATTGAATTTAGGGTTTACGACAATGGTGTTGCCTATCGCTTTGTCAGCTTAACCGACAATCCGGCAGCAGTAAAAAATGAACTGGTAGAATACCGGTTTGACAAGGATTATAATTCCTATACATTGCTTACCAATAAACTGGAAAACTGGTATGAGGAAAATTATACGGTTAAGCCTTTGGAATCCTTGCCGCGCGACAGTTTTTCCATTATACCCGTAATGGTTGAAGCCGGAAAGTATACCGTTTTGCTTGCGGAAGCCAATTTGTATCATTATGCGGGAATGTACTTGCAACCGGACGGAAAAACATTCAAAGGCGTATTTGCCAATTATCCCGAAAAAGAAGAAATCAAGGAAAACGGTAATAAACTGTATGCAACTGAAAGGCACGATTATATAATTCCGCAGGTTCAACAGCGTGCTTTTCCCTGGCGGGTAATGGGCATATTCGACCAGGCTATAGATATTCTCGGCAACGAATTGATTTATTTACTTTCGGACGAACAACCGGCAACTGCCGATTATTCATGGATAAAACCCGGTAAAGTGTTGTGGGATTGGTGGAACGACAGGAACATCTATCAAGTGAATTTTCAAAGCGGAATCAATACTGCTACCTGTCTTTACATGGTAGATTATGCTGCCGGACATGGTATCGAATATATCCTTATAGACGAGGGTTGGACGAATAACGATGATTTATTCGACCATAATCCGCAAGTAGATTTACCGACAATCTGCAAATATGCTGTTCAAAAAGGTGTAGGCGTTCAGTTATGGATCAAATGGATGACGGCTGATAAACAAATGGATAAAGCTTTTCCGCTTTTCAGGAAATGGGGAATAAAAGGTGTGAAAATTGATTTCATGGACAGGAACGACGCCAAAATGGTTGATTTCTACCGGCGAGTTGCCGTGAAAGCCGCAGAAAACAAGTTGCTTGTGGATTTTCACGGCTCTTATCCCAATGAAGGTATGCGCCGTCAATATCCCAACCTGATGACACGTGAAGGCGTTATCGGACTTGAGTATAACAAATGGAGCAATAAAGCGACGGTAACGCACGACCTCATTATTCCGTATTTGCGAATGTGGGCAGGACCGATGGATTACACGCCAGGCGCCATGCTCAATGCACACTCCGATGTGTTTTACGCCAACCAGCGCGAACCAATGAGTCAGGGAACAAGAAGCCATCAGGTCGCGATGTATATTGTGTATGAAAGTCCCTTGCAAATGCTGTCCGACAGCCCCTCCAAATACGATGCCAATCCGGAAAGTTTTGAATTTATTAAACAAATTCCTACAGTATGGGATGAAACAGTACCTTTGGCAGGCGAAATCGGAAAATACATTGTTGTGGCTCGTCGCTCAGGCAATACGTGGTATATTGGAGCCATGAACGGCGAAACGTCGCGGGAAGTGGAAGTCGACTTATCGTTTCTTGGAGATGGCAAAAAACGGGTGAAATCGCATATCGACGGGATAAATGCAGACTACCAGGCAAAAGATTACGCCATTGGAGAAATTTCTGTCAGTCGGAAATTGAAAATTAAAATGGCTCGTGGCGGTGGTTATGCCGGAATTGTATTAAATTAAAAATCGAATAAAATTTAATTAAGTAAGTATGAAAATCAATTTTTTTAAAACAATCATTTTTGCATTTTTATGCATAGCTTGCTCTAATAAAACGACGGAGCAGCAAGTGAAAAACGAACCTGTCCGGCTTATTTTTGAGACCGACATGGGTAACGATGTGGACGATGCTTTGGCATTGGATATGATATACAAATATGTTGAAGCCGGAAAAATGGATTTGTTGGCTGTTATGAGCAATAAAAACAGCAAGTATTCCGCTGAATTTATTGACATTATGTCCACATGGTATGGTCATGCGGATGTATCAGTTGGTGTAGTGGAGAATGGTGCAAATACCGAAACGGACGGGTTAAATCAGAATGGGATCAATTATGTACAGGCGGTTTGTGAAATGGAAACGGACGGCAAACCCGCTTTCAAACGCACATTGAGCAATCATGAATCATTGCCCGAAGCATCTGTTCTTTACCGCAAAATATTGGCAGGACAGCCAGATAGGTCAGTGACGATTGTTTCGGTCGGCTTTTCGACCAATATCGCCAAATTGTTAGATACGCCTGCCGACGAATATTCGCCGCTGACAGGAAAAGAATTAGTTGCCGCCAAAGTCAAGCAATTAGTGGTAATGGCTGGAAGTTTTGATGAAAAACCTATTGCAGAATATAATGTAGTCAAAGATGTTCCCGCCGCACAAAAAGTATTTGCCGAATGGACTACGCCGATTGTCGTTTCTCCTTTTGAAGTCGGGATTAAAATCAATTATCCCGGCGCAAGCATCGAAAACGATTTTAATTGGGGAATGTTACACCCTGTGGTAGAAGCATATAAAGCTTACCTGCCAATGCCCTACGATCGTCCGACTTGGGATCTGACCGCTGTACTTTACGCCGCCGAACCTGATTCCGTTTTCATGAATCAATCGCCACAGGGAACAATTGTGGTGGATAGCGCCGGATATACGACTTTCAAGATTGATGAGCAGGGAAAACACAGTTATTTGAATGTTACATCTGAACAGGTGGAAATAGTAAAAAAATATTTCATCCGTCTTATTACACAAAGACCGTCAAAATATATGGAAAAATAATTTTATTTGATAGAAGATTATTATCTTTCTTCTTTAAATTTCTGGATTGCTTTGCTGTAAACGGCTCGCAATGACTAACACAAAGCAACGTCATCGCGAAGGCGGAGACTGAAGCAATCCATAGAATTTTTATCTGTTTGTGTGTAATTCTAAAATTTTATGTAACTTTACAACTTCAAAAATGTAATAAATATGAGCAATACAGTTTCACGACGTCCGCTGCCTATTGGCATTGACTTCTTTCATAAAATGATTGAAGAAGGCTACTATTATGTAGATAAAACTTTGCTTATCAAAGATATTCTTGATAATAATGCAGAGGTAA
>JAIRPX010000290.1 GCA_031256775.1 Dysgonamonadaceae bacterium | reverse complement strand
AGCGTGAGATTAGCCCTGTACCACAAGGCATTACGCCGTCCGCCCACACGCGCCGACAGTCCTGCGGATTCGTTGTTTGTGCGTCCAAAGAGGTTGATTTCGCCCTCAACGCCTGATGAAGGTATGTATGATGATTTCAAATTAAGCACTCCCGCAATGGCGTCAGAACCATAATGCAAAGCCCCTGCGCCTTTTACGATTTCTACATTGTCGAGCGCAAACTGGTCAATTTCAAGTCCGTGGTCATCGCCCCATTGCTGCCCTTCGTGCTTTATTCCGTTTTCAGCCACCAACATTCGATTAAATCCCAGTCCGCGAATGGCAGGTTTTGACTGCCCCGAACCTATGCTCATTGCCTGTATGCCCGGAATTTTATCCAAACTCTGCATCAAACTGCCTGCAAAATTCTGTTTCAGGAACGATTGACCTACCGAAACCATACTTTGAGGCGCTTTCATCAGCATCTTTTGCCTGCTGTTTGCTTCCACCACAACTTCTTCCAGCGACACAATCGTATCGCTGTTGCTTTGCGCCAATGCCTCAAATGAGAGCATCAACACGATGAATAACAGAATATTATCTCTTCTAATACGCTTCATTACAACAATCAATTAACGCCACAAAGTTACAATAATAATTTGATATTGCAATAGTGTTGCAATAAAAAATATTGGCACAACGATTAGATAAGGAAACGGTTTGGCTAACGCAAAGTCAAATGGCATTTTTGTTTCAGCGTTGACTTTCTCTTTTTATCATATTCGTGTTTTTTAGTCGGTTGAAAAAGAATTTTCGCTACCTTTGCAGGCTGTTATGTATGAAATTTAGATTAAATGGAAAATTACGATATACGTTCAACAAGGGTCGATGAAAAAGAACGCGAATTTGAAAACGCTTTACGCCCCCTGTCATTTAAGAGTTTCAGCGGTCAGGACAAGATTGTTGAAAACCTTAAAGTTTTTGTTCAGGCGGCGCGAATGCGTAGGGAGGCGCTCGACCATGTTTTATTGCACGGTCCTCCGGGATTGGGTAAAACAACACTGTCCAATATCATTGCCAATGAACTTAATGTTGGATTCAAACTAACGTCGGGACCTGTTTTGGATAAGCCCGGCGATTTGGCGGGAGTACTGACTTCTCTTGAAAAAAACGACGTGCTTTTCATCGACGAAATTCACCGTCTAAGTCCTGTTGTGGAAGAATATCTTTACTCGGCAATGGAAGATTATCGAATTGATATTATGATTGACAAAGGTCCCAGTGCGCGTTCTATCCAGATTGATTTAGAGCCATTTACACTTGTTGGGGCTACTACGAGAAGCGGTTTGCTGACTGCGCCGTTACGCGCCCGCTTCGGAATAAATCTGCACTTGGAGTATTATGACGTGGAGACTTTAAAGGAAATTGTAAAGCGCTCGGCAAATATACTGAATGTTCCCTGTGATGAAGAGGCGGCAAAGGAAATCGCTGGCAGAAGCAGGGGAACGCCACGTATCTGTAATGCGCTTCTACGCAGGGTACGCGACTTCGCCCAAGTGAAGGGAAGCGGCAAAATAAACAGGGATATTGCTTGTTTTGCTTTGGAAGCGTTAAATATTGACAAATATGGTCTGGATGAAATCGACAACAAAATATTATTGACTTTTATCGACAAATTTAATGGTGGTCCCGTTGGTTTAACAACCATTTCTACTGCTTTGGGAGAAGATCCTGGAACTATTGAGGAAGTTTATGAACCTTTTCTTATCAAAGAGGGATTTTTGAAGCGCACACCACGGGGCAGGGAAGTAACTCAGCTGGCTTACAAACATTTGGGACGAAATAAAACAGAACAGCAAGGGCTTATTTTTTAACGCAAAACTGATGGTAAAAACAAAATCTTTAGTAAAAGACAGTGCTATTTACGGCGGAACAACTATCATTGTAAAATTAGCCAGCTGGCTAACTACGCCGCTTTTTACGTATTCTGAAATCATGCACAAAAGCGATTTCGGAATGATCACAAATATTTATGCTTATGCGGCGTTTATTACAATTATATTGGCTTTCGGCATGGAAACAGGCTTGTTCCGTTTTATCAACCAAAGCGATAAGTACAAGCCGAATACTGTTTACTCAACTGTAATCATGATTGTTTCGGCGATCGTTTTGCTGTTTTTGATTTCTTTTTCAGTCTTTTTCAGTCAGTTCCGCATTTTATGGTCATCCCTGATTCCCGACAGTTATATTCGGATATTTATTCTTATAACATGTATGGATGGATTTATTGCCGTGCCTTTCGCCTGGTTGCGTTACAAAAAAAAACCTTTGAAGTTCGGATTTTACAAACTGCTTCAAGTTGTTCTTTACGTAATTTTCTGTACATTCTTCTTAGTCGTTTGTCCATGGATAAATAAACATAATCCTGAATTGATCAACTGGTTTTGGCGTGATAATTTTTGTGTAGGTTATATATTGATTTCCAATCTTTTGGCAACAGGAATCCAAACACTTTGCCTGCTGCCGTATCTTACCGGATTCAAATATTCTTTCGACTGGAGACTGGCAAAAACAATGTTGAATTATTGTTTTCCGCTGGTAATCATGGGATTGGCGGGAATAAGCAATCAGGTTTTGGATAAACTGATATTTCCGGTTGTCTTTCCCGATGGTGATTCGGCTTATGATCAATTAGGAGTATATGGTGCCTGCTTTAAAATTGCAATGATTATGGTTATGTTCACACAGGCTTTCCGTTACGCTTTCGACCCGTTTATTTTTGAAAAAAACAAGGATAAGGATGCAAAGCAATCGTATGCCATTGCTACAAAATATTTTGTCATATTAGGATTATTAGTTTTCCTCGCCGTTATTTTTTATATTGATATATTCAAATATTTTGTAGCTCCCGACTACTGGGAAGCATTGCCTGTAGTGGCTGTCGTATTAATTGGCGAACTGTTTTTTGCAGTTTATTATAACCTTTCTATATGGTATAAACTAACAGACAAAACGTATTGGGGAACTTTCTTTTCTATCATCGGTTTCGCAGTAGTTATCTCATTGAATATTACATTCATACCCATCTATGGTTATATGGCTTGCTCGTGGGCTTCCTTTATCGGTAACGGACTGATTATGATCCTTTCCTATTTCATTGGACAAAAATATTACCCTGTCCGCTATGATCTAAAAAATATTGCCATATATACTGCTCTGGCAGCATGTTTATATGCGGTATCTTGTTTTGTTCCGATCAGAAACCAGTATCTTCATATCGGGTTTAATACCGTATTATTAGCAATTTATATATATATTCTTGTTAAAAGGGATTTACCTCTGAAAGACATTCTGTATAAGCTGGTTAAACGATAGACGCGAAAGCAACGTCATTACGAGCGTTAGCGAAACGATTCAGAAATTATGAATTATGAATTATGAAATTATGAATTATAAATTAGCAAAATAGCGCCAGCAAAAACTCTAAACTCTAATATCTAAACTCTAAACTCTAATATCTAACCTCTAAATTAAAGAACGGTCGTTCTCGCCCAATGACAGGCTTTTGAACGACCGTTCCAGTTATGAAAAATTCAAATTCTATTTCTTACAATTAGAATTTATAGGCAACACCAAGTTGAATAGAGGCGATTCCATAACCTAATTCAAGGAAACCGGCTAAATTGTCGCTGAAATAATAACGTCCACCAACAAAAAGAGACCATGTAAATCCTCCATTACTTGAAGCTACATTAGAACCTACATTTCCAGAACTTTTGGAACTTGCAATATTATATCCAAGCATCAAACCTCCGTATGTATCCAGTTTGTCAACAAGCTGATAGTGCAGATACCCTCTTGCGCCAATGATAAAATAGGTATAATCAAAACTATAGCTACCGCCTCCTACTGTCATTCCTCCAACGGTTTGTGACGGTATTTCATATTCTTGTTTGTTAGCAGCATATCCAAGATAGCCGCCAAGCCCCAATGATGACTTTGCATCAAACAACTCGTCTTTAATGCCAACTTCAAACGATGCAGAAATAGGCGGAACAACTTTCGTATAACCACTGCCACCTAAATTGTCCAGAAAACCAATACCCAAATTAATGACTTTATCCCCTTGGGAAAACGTATTTTGCGCAATCGTTTTAGAATTAGCGCCAAAACATAATAACAAAATCACGAAGATTTTTACTAAAAAATTTTTTCTCATACTTTTCTTTCTTTTAATTAACTATAATCTATTTTTAAATTAACTTGTATAGACTTTATGTATAGTATAAACGGTCGTTTAAAATCTCCATTGTCATTGTAGAATTATTTATCAGGGAATTGCGGGGCTTGTCATCAACACACCCGCATACAAAGCGTTTTACCCTGCCTTTGTACTTATTCATTAAAAAAATTTCAACGATCCTTACCATATTTTTTTATTCAAAAACTGTCTATTTTAAACCACCGTTTATATTGTACAAAAATATTAGACGACTTCAATATTACACATTCGTATTTTATATTTGCGGCACAAATGTACACAAATTATTCAAACCACAAAAATAACGACCACAAAAATAGCAAAAAAATGAAAAAAAAATTATGCTAAGCTTTTTTTTGACATGGAATGGTCATGATAAAAACTAAAAATTGACAACTATACTTTATACAGTTTTCAGTTTTCAGTTTTTTACTGGATTGCTTCAGGCTTCGCCTTCGCAATGACGTTGTACGAAAACCATACCTTGCAGAGTATAATAACGTAAAAACAGGCACGGCTTACAAAGCCGCGCCAGCAAATCGACGGAATATAAAATTTTATTGTCTTTTATCGCAAAAAATATAAAAATATAACTATCTTTGTTGCGTAAAAAAAGTATGAAATACAATTATGATTTTTCTCGAAACAAAAGAAGTTGTTAAACAGTATGCTAATCATCTGGCTCTCGACAGAGTAAGCGTTTGCGTTCCCGAAAAGAAAATTTTCGGTTTGCTGGGTCCGAATGGAGCCGGTAAAACAACTCTTATTCGTATTATTAATCAAATTACAGCTCCCGATTCGGGAGAAGTTATTTTCTGCGAACGCCCTCTCGAAGCTAAGGACGTTTACAACATTGGCTATCTGCCGGAAGAACGCGGCTTATACAAGAAAATGAAAGTTGGCGAACAGGCAATTTATCTTGCAAGACTGAAAGGTTTAACGGCAAATGAAGCTCGCAAACGGCTAAAAGAATGGTTCGAAAAATTTGATATTCTTAACTGGTGGGACAAAAAGCTTGAAGAACTTTCAAAGGGGATGCAGCAAAAAGTTCAATTCATTACAACAGTTGTTCATGATCCCGACTTGCTTATATTTGACGAGCCTTTCAGCGGCTTCGATCCATTAAACACAGAACTGCTTAAAAATGAGATACTTGATCTTAAAGAAAAAGGAAAAACAATCATTTTTTCTACGCATAATATGGCTTCTGTCGAAGAAATTTGCGATGAGATTGCTTTAATCAACCAGTCTAAAGTGGTATTGAGCGGAAACGTTGCTGACGTCCGCGCTCGCTATAAAAGACACATTTTCAGGCTGCAAACCGCTAATGAACATATCGAAATAAATCCTGAACTGGGAGAAATACTTGAACAGGGAAAAGGACATAATTCCTTTATTTTCAGGATAAAAAAATCATTATCCATAAGCAATTCGGAGTTTCTTTCAGCTTTATTGCAATGCAACGAAATCGTTTCTTTTGAAGAAGAAATACCTTCAATGAACGACGTATTTATTCAAACCGTTACAGAAAAATAAGATTATGAGCAAAATAGGAATTGTTATACAGAGAGAATATTCAACGAGAGTAAGGAAAAAATCGTTTATCATACTGACCATTTTAACTCCAATCCTGCTTATAGGAATATCAGTTGGAACGGGACTTCTGGCAACTTTAAGTAATGGCGACGTCAAAAATATTGTGGTTGCAGATGATAGCAACGAATATTTTCCCGTCTTTCAAGACACAGAGCAGTATCATTTCATAAAAGCTAAGGAAGGATTTGAAGATTTCCGTAAAAACTCCGATGAAGATATTTATGCAACCTTAGTCATCACTGGCAATTTACTGGAAAATCCTAAGGGTATCGTTCTTTATTCACAAAAGCAGGTAGTTAGCAGCCTTGTCAGCGTTATAACATCTCAATTGAATAATTATTTAAGTGAAAAAAAATTAGCTTCCTACGATATTCCAAATTTGAAAGAAATATTGGAAGAAAGTAAGGTTTCGGTTGATATGCAAACAATTAGATGGGACGAAGCAGGCAATGAAAAAGAAACCTCTGCCGAATTAGCTATGGCTATCGGTATGATTTTCAGTTTTCTTATATATATGTTTATACTTGCATACGGAAGTATGGTGATGCAGGGGGTGATGGAAGAAAAAACCAACAGGATTGTTGAAGTAATGGTTTCTTCAGTAAAACCGTTCGATTTATTGATGGGTAAATTAATAGCAATTGGATTGGTAGGATTAACCCAGTTTGGATTATGGGCGCTTCTTTGTGCGGGATTTGGCATGTCAAGTTCATTTTTCCTTTCTAATTTTGAAATGTTCAATGAAATAAATGGGCGATTAGGAGCAGTTAACTTGTTTGAACTGAGCGCTTATTTTATTCTATTCTTTATAGGGGGCTATCTGATATACGCCTCTCTTTTTGCTGCAATAGGAGCAATGGTAAACAGTCCAGAAGATACGCAGCAGTATATGATGCCAATCACTGTTTTGATTATTTTTGCTTTTGTAGCAGGATCTACCAGTTCGCAAAACCCCGATGGTCCGCTTGCATTCTGGACGTCGATGTTTCCATTCACATCTCCTTTTGTCATGATGGCGCGTTTGCCTTACGGCATATCGTGGCAGGAAATGATCCTGTCTGTTATATTGCTGATTATAACAGTTATACTTATCGTAAAATTAGCGGCAAAGATTTATCGCACAGGCATATTAATGTACGGTAAAAAACCAACTTATGCTGAAATTATAAAATGGCTTAGATATTAATCAATTATAAAAATTTAATTTAAAATGAAAAAGACGTTATTTTATTTATTAACAGCTGCTTTAATTGTTTCATTTGCAGCTTGTAATGGCTCTAAAAAAACAGATGAAAAAGCGGTTACAGAAGAATTAAAAGTAGAAGAAGTTGCTACTCCTCAGGAAGTAGTTGCGCCTCCCGCTTCTAAAACTCCTGAAGAATCGCTGAAAGAGTTTGAGGCTTATGTGAAAGAATATGCAGAAGCCTACAACAACAAAGTGAAGGATATCCGTAAATATCAGACTCTGGCTATGCGTTCGCAACAGGCTGTGGCTGATATGGAACGGATAAAGATCGATTTTGACGCCAAACAGAAAAAACGCTACGAAAAAGCCCGTAAAACAGTAGAACAGATTAATACAGGCAAATAGCGAATGTTTGGAAAATATTTGTGCATTGCATTTTTATTTTTTAAAATAATATATGTCAATGCACAAGTTGTTTACAGTGAGGGCAAAAATGAAGGAATCACTGCTGTCAGCGATAGTTTATCAGTCTCTTTGTCGCAGGTAGAAGTGATTTCTTCGCATTTGCTGAATCAGATCATGCAAACTGATTTGAAAATGAATCCTGTCGAATCTTCGCAGGATTTGTTGCGTAAAATTCCTGGACTGTTCATTGCTCAACATGCAGGAGGAGGAAAAGCTGAGCAGATTTTCATGCGGGGATTCGATTCCGATCATGGTACGGACATCCATGTCGCGGTTGACGATGTACCCGTAAATATGGTTTCCCATGCACATGGGCAAGGATATGCCGATCTGCATTTTGTTATTCCGGAAACTGTTGAAACAATTGATTTTGGAAAAGGTTCCTATTATGCCGATAAAGGTGATTTTAACACTTCGGGTTATGTTAACCTGAAAACTTTCGACAAACCTGGAAACAGTCTGATAAAGATTGAAGGAGGAATGTTCAATTCGACAAGAATGGCAGGACTTTTACGGTTAATTGACGAAAAGTCGCACAATATGTATGCGGCAGGCGAATACAGTTACACTGACGGACCTTTCGAAAAATCGCAGCACTTCAATCGGGTAAATCTCTTTATTAAAGATAATTACCAGATTAATAAAAATGCTTGTATCGAATGGAGAGCTTCTACTTTCAGTTCCAACTGGGGCGCATCAGGACAGATTCCGGAAAGGGCGGTAAAAGAAAACATGATTTCCCGCTGGGGATCAATTGATCCTTCGGAAGGAGGTAATACTGGGCGTACAAATTTAGCGCTGATGCTCAATCATGCAGTCAGCGAAAAAGCAAGTAGGCAAAGTTTACTGTATTTCACGCATTACGATTTCAACTTGTTTTCAAATTTTACACTTTATCTGAACGATCCTGAATATGGCGATGAAATACAGCAAAAGGAAAGCCGCAATATTTATGGCATGGAACATAAATATACGAAGCAATATACGCTTGAAAATAGCGAACTCCTCTGGAAATCGAAAATTGGTTTGCGTTATGATGATATTGATAATACGGGACTTATTCATGTCTGGCAGCGGACAACAGCGCTGGATACGCTTTCGCTGGCTGCCATTCAGGAAACTAATCTAAACGCTTGTTCTTCTGTTGAGTGGACGCTCGGAAAATGGATGATTTATTCGGGGCTACGCCTTGATTATTTTATCTTCAATGTTGACGACAAAACGCTTGCAGCCAGACTTGCCCAAAGAGAAACGGCTTTCCGACTCAGTCCAAAATTGAATTTTTTCTACAATCTTGGCAAATACAGCCAGTTTTTTCTGCAAACAGGCATGGGGTTTCACTCCAACGACGCTCGTGTGGTGATTGCCCAAAAAGGCAGGGAAATATTACCGTATTCTTTGGAAGCGGATCTTGGCGCGCTATTCAAACCCTTACCAGGCTTGACAATACAGCCCTCAGTATGGTATCTCTATCTGCAACAGGAATTTGTATATGTCGGAGACGAAGCAGTGGTAGAGCCGTCGGGAAAAACATTGCGACTGGGCGTCGATTTCAGCATCCGTTATCAGCCCTTGCCATGTTTGTATTTAGATGCAGATGTGAATTATGCACATCCACGCGCTATGGATGCGCCGGAGGGAGAAAATTACATTCCATTAGCTCCAATATTGACATGCGTTGGAGGCGTAGCTTTTCGTTCCGATTCGGGATTTGGCGCAAGTTTGCGCTTTCGCTATATGAAGGATCGTCCGGCAAATGAAGACAACTCAGTCGTTGCAAAAGGTTATTTTGTTAATGACCTGACTTTGGTTTATGCCTTAAAAAATTGGGAATTAACTCTGGAAGGGCGAAATATTTTTAATGTTAAATGGTATGAAGCGCAATTCAATACGGAAACGCGGCTAAAAAATGAAATTAATCCTGTTTCGGAAATATGTTTCACGCCCGGCTATCCTTTTTTTCTGAAAGCAGGACTGAAAATCAATTTTTAAAAGGAAAAAAGGCGCGTAACATTTGTATCAGATGTCAAAGATTCAGCCTTTATATTCTGTACAGAATTAAACTGCGTAAGTATATATTTCAAAAAAATATTGTATCTTTACAACTTCAAAAGTATAATAAATATGAGCAATACAGATTCACGACGTCCGCTGCCTATTGGCATTGACTTCTTTCATAAAATGATTGAAGAAGGCTACTATTATGTAGATAAAACTTTGCTTATCAAAGATATTCTTGATAATAATGCAGAGGTAA